>JANXOJ010000559.1 GCA_025353625.1 Planctomycetota bacterium
GATCGTGTTTTCCGAAGCCTATAAGATCGTTCAGCCTATCATAAAGCAAATCTCTGAGATACTCCTTGCGGGCGACTCTGGAGAAGATTAGGGGCGGCCTATTTGGTTTCCTTGGGAAGGTAACGCTTCTCAGTTTGCCACTCTTCGTTGGTTTCCATCAGCACCGCAGTGGCGAGGCGGAGCAGGGAAGCTTCATTGGGGAACAGCGTTGCCACACGGGTGCGACGCTTGATTTCACGGTTCAGCCGCTCCAAGGCGTTGTTCGTGCGGAGCCGGCGGCGATGCTTGGCCGGGAAGGCGAACACCGTCAGCCCTTCCAGCACATTGGCCTCCAACTAGGCAGCCAGTTTGGGTGCCGCGACAGGGTACTTTTCGACCATCATCGCCAGCAGCCGATCGGCCTCGATTCGGTTCGGTGCGTTGAACAAGGCCCGCAAGTCGGCGATGGCTTCATCCTGGGAAAGACTCGGCGGGACCGTAAGCCAGCATGTTCTTCGCCAGGTGGGACTGGCACCGCTGCCAACGCACGCCGGGGAAGCGCGATTGCAGTGCCGCCTTCAATCCCTTGTGGTCGTTGTATGTGATCGTCGCTTGTGATCGGCCGCGCGCCGTGCAGGCCGCGCTCTTGCAACGACGCCAGAAAATCACGCCAATGCACCTCGCCCTAGGAGAGCGACACGCCCACGCCCAGTTGAGGAACCGACGCGAATTCGATCGGATGTTCGCGGTGGGGCATACTTGTTTGGGGGGTTTTGGTGAAACCCCAAGAAAACCATTTATGTCACGCCCTTGACAAGGCCAATTTCAATGCTCGTAAAGCCGGCATTCCGAGCAGTGCCAACACGCGAGCTTTTACAGACATGATGTTACACCATTGGACACCTGGAATTATGCCTCGAAAATCAGCCGGCCAACGCCCCGCGCATTCTTGAGTCGGATGTACCCTACTTCTTCTTCACTTTCAACGTTCACGCGTATAGAATTCCGATAGAAGTTCCTCCCGAAACCATTTTTCAAAGGGAGTTCATCATGAATGGTACAACCCATCTTAATCCGCGAATCGCAGCATCGGCGGAACGGCAAATGCAGGCATGGTCGCGACTGCAAGAGGTTGCTGCAAGGGCCGAAAAGGCCGCTGAATTTCCCATGCGGCTCGGTCGGGGTATTGGCTACGTCACCATCTCCCGCGAGGCCGGTGCCGCGGGAACAACGGTCGCGCGCCTTGTAGGCGAGCGATTGCAATGGGATGTCTACGATAGAAACCTCCTCGACGAGCTGGCCCATCGTTACAAGGAATCGCGGCTAATGCTCGATCTTGTCGATGAGACCGAGGGAAACTGGGTTTTTGACGTGCTGGGTGCCTCTATCGACCGCAACATTATTACCCATGAGAAGTACATGGTGCAAATGAGCCGTATGATTCAACTGCTTGCAAAGGATGGTAACGCCGTTTTCGTCGGGCGTGCATCGCAGTTCCTGCTTCCGCGGCAAAAAACTTTAGCCGTGCGGATAATTGCCACGGAAGAATATCGCTCGGAGCGAGTCATGCGACGTCGCAATATCGATCGAAGCGAGGCCGTGCAAGTGATTCGTCAAACCGATCGCGGTCGGAGCGAGTTCGTCAAGAAATACTACCGACAGGAGATCGAAGACCCACACCTCTACGACATGCTGTTGAATATCGAACGCCTGGGGCCGTCTATTGCCGCCGATCAGATCGTACGGGCAGTGCAACAGGTTGCGTAGTTGTGTAGGCCGGAATAAGTACCAGCCGTTCCGGCATGGAGCCGCTTCGTTGCAAAAAAACGGCCGGAACGGCGCGAAGCTCGTTCCGGCTTGCTTATTTTACTGTCCGATTGGCACCGGCGTGAAGCCGAGTGCGATGAAGGCCAACGTTAACCAACCGAGGATGTGGCGGCCCAGGCCCAGCGGCACCGAGTCGTCTGCCGTTGGCGGATGGCGGATGCCCATGAAGGCCAATAGCCCGAGCATCGGCAACCAATGGTAGAGATGAAGGCGGATCGAGAAAAAGATGGCGAGCATGAAGACGCCCACCGCCACGGCATGCGCGTTGCGACGCAACATGGTGTAGAGAATGTGCCCGCCATCGAGTTGGCCGATGGGCATGAGATTGAGCGACGTGATGAGTAGGCCGACCCAGCCCGCGAAACCGAGCGGGTGAAGCACGACGTCGAATCCCGGCGGCAGCGGTCCAAATATCCAATGGGTAAAAAGTTTGACGAGGGGAGGGTCTCCGAACAGTATCACGCCGGGTGGAATCCAGGCAACGTGGCTCCACGTCAATCCCAGCCAGAGGAAGAAAAATGTTGGAATCAGCCCTGCCAGCGGGCCGCTGATTCCGATATCGAAGACTGCCTTCCGATCGCCGTGCCGCGAGTCCATGACGATCACCGCGCCCAAGGTGCCGATGGGCGTGAACGGCATCGGAATAAAGAAGGGATAGCTCGCGTAAACACCGTACCGCAAGGCTTGAAGGAAGTGGCCCATCTCGTGGCAGACGAGGATCGTCATGACTGCCCCGCAGTACATCAGTCCGTCGAGCGCAGCGACTTGCCAACGATCGTGGGAGCTGTAGTTATAAATGAATCCGGCGGCGAACGTACTCGCGCACGTAACCACGAAGAGAATCGCCGGCCGCCAGACCCATCGCTTCAGAGGCGGTGCCGCATCGTTCGGCGTCGCGTCGCGAGGATCGAGGAATTCCGGCATAACGTCAACCAGCATCGTCCCAGGCGGTTCGGGCACAAAGGGCGGAAAGTTGGTTCTGTGACGTTCATCGTTCATAGTAGTATAGATTCTAGCTTTCGGTAGCCGATCGGCAAGATGAATTTGCGGCCCTGCGTATTCGCAGACCCGCGATACCCCCACGATGGTCCTTGCAAAAAGACTTGCGGCGTTGTCGTGGACGTGCTAAAAAATGCTTTTGCAGTAACTACTGTCGGCGTTACTACAATGCACGCAACGAACCAATCTCATTCTCAGCGTCCCGCCGTCTTGATTACGGGGGCTTCCACGGGTATCGGTGCTGCCTGCGTACAAGAAATGGCCCAACGTGGATATCGCGTCTTCGCGGGCGTGCGTCAGCCGAGCGATGTGCATGCCTTGCAAGCTCAGTCGTCCGAAATCAACCCCATCCTGCTCGATTTGACCGATGGGGCGCAGATTGCCGCAGCGGCCGAAACGGTGCGGCGAGAGGTTGGCAATCGCGGCCTTGCGGGGCTAGTGAACAACGCCGGTATTGTGGTGGCAGGCCCATTGGAAATTGTGCCCATCGAACAGTTGCGGCGACAATTTGAAGTCAATGTCGTGGGTCTGGTGGCGGTGTCCCAGGCCATGCTGCCCATGTTGCGTCTGGCTCGCGGACGCATTGTCAACATGAGCTCGTTGAATGGCTGCATTGCTTCGCCGTACATTTCGCCGTATGCGGCTTCCAAGCATGCCTTGGAGGCAATCAGCGACGCACTGCGCGTCGAACTTCGCCGCTGGGGTATTCGCGTTGTGCTGATTGAGCCGGGAGCGACGAGAACGCCCATCTGGGGAAAGTCGATGGCCGACGCCGCCGCACTGATCGAACGTGCGGGCAGTGCAGTTATGTCTCTCTATCGAGCCGACCTGGAAGCGATGCAAGTTGCATCCAAGAAAATGGCCGACGCTGCCCTGCCGGTGGAATCGGTCGTGCGCTGCGTCGTACATGCGCTGACGGCTCGCTACCCCAAGACGCGCTATCCGGTCGGACTGCGGGTCAACCTACTTTGTCGCGCGCACAAGTGGGTGCCAAGCCCGGTGTGGGATTGGATCGTTCGGCGGTCGCTCGGGCTGCCCAAGTAGTACCCATCTCGCACCGCGCGATGAATACCTCGTTCAGAAGCTCAAACCACCGCGTACCATCAACGTCGTGCCGACGTCGAAATCGTCACCGAGACTTTCCAAGCGGATGCGGCGGTGAAAAACATAGCCGACTTCAATCTGCGAGCTTGCCATTCGAATCGACCGCGTTTCGATTCCTAAAAAGACCCGCCAGTCGCTGTAGCTCATCAAGTCGCTGGTGCCATCGCTATGCCGGATGGCCCAGGTTCCGCCGCCCAACTCGCCGCCGAGGTAAATCCAGTTCTCGGTTTCCTGCTTACCGGCATTGCCGAGCGTACGAAGCGCGTCGGACCCTATGCGATATGAGAGCTTGGGCGACGGAAATACGAGACGATATTCCTCATCGAGATTTGGCTTCCAGATGAGCCCCACGATCGGCAGCATGCGCGTATCGGTACGGTCCAAGTAGGCAACCCCAAGCACAAATTGCAAATCGTGCGTCGCGTTGAATATGCCCGAGGCGTGCCCCGTGAGGCGAAACGCTCGGGCCGTGCCGCCGTTCCAATCGCTATAGTATCCCGGTTGCACGGCCAAGTCGGCCCGGAACGATTCGGCGATCTGCGGTAGCCAACGAAACTCGGCATAGGCGTCGTGGAGTTGCGCCGGAATGTCGCGCTGGTCGGGGCCATCGACCCAATGTGTCGCAAAACCGGGCGTAATGACCAGTGGGCTGTCCTTTGAAGGAAGCGGCAGGCCCCAGACGCTCGTTATTTCGGCATCTTCGGTGCCGTATCCGCCGCCGCCTTTTCGCGGCAGATACGTATTGATGAACGAAAGCTTTTGGAACGAACCGCTACGGTAGTCGCTCGGCGATTGACGGCCATCGGCAAACAGTAGCTCGGCCAATGTTGTCGGTTCCGCGCAAGGTGACAGATCGGGTTCGACGGCAATCGGCGAATTTATTGTCGGCAATCTTTGTCGCGGAGCAACCAACGGCTGCGGCACGGCATATTGTTCGCCATCCTCAAATGGATTGTCCATGGGCGAATCGAACGGCACCTGAGCAGCAACGGACGATGCAAAAGCAACACAGGCAAAGAGACAAAGCCAAACCGATCGACTTCCTACTCGCCGCACGATCCCACGGTTTTCATCGACGTGCCGTTCGAGAATCTCGAACCGGCCGTGCCCGTTGGGTTGGCCGAGGGCCATTAGAAGGAGACTCCGGCGTGGATATAGAACGAGGCATTTGGCGTAAAAGTCTCGGGCCGTCCGCTGGCGTAAATCAGTTCTCGATTGAACGCATAGCCGCCTTCAAAGAAGCCGTGCATGCCGAGACCCGCGACGCGCTTATAGTCCAACCCCAAAGCAACGCGCATGTCGTTGTAGTCGACCAAATCGATTCGGCCGGCTTCTGCCGGATCGGCGTCCGCGCTGCGTTTGACGGTCCACGTGCCGCCGCCATATTCGCCGGAGAGATACCACCACCATTCGGTGTTTCCGGTCACGGCGAGAAACTGCGTGAGCTTCGGATTTGGAAATAGGACGTCGAAGCGCGTGTAGGGGCTTGGCGTCCAGACGAATCCGCCCGCCGGCAGGAGCTTGATCTTGCCCCGATTGAGATACCAAACGCCCGCCTTGAGTTTCATGTTGGTTTCCGGGACGCCGATCACGGCCATCGCTTTGCCCTTGATGCGGTAGCTCTGGTTGGTCAGCGTGGTGAAGTCGGAGTAGATGCCGTAGCTGGCTTCCAACTCGGCGCTAAACATCGGGCTGAAGATCGGATTCCAACCGGCCGCGAGATAGGCATCGAACGTTCGCGCCGGCAGATCGGGATTTCCATCGGCATTCGACGACGGCCCATCCCAGTAGTGAAAATCGAAGCCCGGCGTGACGGTCAAGGGTTGCTGGCCCGGCTGTGCAAACGGCATCGGCAGCGCGAATGTCGCCGAGAAATCGATGTCGTTGATGCCCAGTTCGTGAACGTTGCTGCCGTGTCCCGGAAAGTAGTTGTAATCCATCGACACGTCGCGGAGGAAACGCTGCGCATCGCCGATCAATGGCGGCATCGTAAACGGTCCCGGCGCGGGACCGGGCGGACAGGGCGCGTTGTAATAGGGATCGGCCGCAGGCACCGGCGGCGGCGTCGATCCGGGCGGAGCAAATGGATCCCACGTCGGCGCGACCGGCTGCACGTTGCCGTTGAGCGTTGCCATCGGAGCCGGCCCCAGGGAAACGGCACCCGGCGGCTGAGGAGCCGTCCAGGCACCGGCGGCAGGAGGAGCGGCGTAGGTTGGCGCGGCATAAGTAGGCGCGGCATAGCCCGGCTGCGGCTGGAGTACGGGGGCGGCAAACGGGTTCGTGCCGGGGGCCGGAGTGACGACTGCACCGGGCGAGACTGCGGAAAAGCCGCCATCGCCGGGAGCGTAGGTGATTGGCCCTTGGGCATAGGCGTTCGGATCGGGATTGGCAAATTGGAGCCGCGATTGGGCCGACGTTTCACCGCAGGTCCATGCCGCATGGAATGCTAGCAGCACGAGTACAACGCTCGCGCACCGGCTTCCGCCGCTCATTTGCCAACCCAAGTTTAGACGCACCGATTTCACTCGGATTTCCCAGAATCGCTATAATAAAGACCCCAATTTAGTGCCGCTGTTAATACCGATCTTCCGAGGGCGAGTCAAGGTCAAGTGCGAAACTTGAATCAAATTCTTGAGAAAACTTTCGTCGCTACCGTGGAGCATCACGCAACGATCGGTTCGACGAACGATCGGGCGGCCGAGTGCGCAGCCGACCCGCGCGTGAAACTTCCGCTTTTGGTCGTAGCCGACGAACAAACGGCCGGTCGCGGGCGAGGATCAAATCGCTGGTGGACCGGCCCCGGTAGTCTCGCCTTCAGTTTGCTCGTCGGCCCCGAGCATATTCATACTGCTAGCATGCGGCACACGGGCCCGATCGCGTTGGCAGCAGGAATCGCCGTTGTCGATGCGATACGCCCCTTGGCGGTCGACCGTGCAATCGGCATCCACTGGCCGAATGATGTTCTGGTTGACGGACGGAAGTTGGCCGGGATACTTATCGAGGGCATGTCGGAGCGCAGACCTAGCTCCCCTCGTCCATACACGGAAGAGGTGCCGGGGGGGAGGGAAGTTTCCAACGCGGCACGGAGTCGCTCCTTTTCAGATATCCAATACGTCCTTGGTATCGGCATCAACACAAACAACTCGGCATCCGACGCCCCAGAGGAACTTCGCGCTCGTGTGGCAACGCTGCTGGACTTGACTGGCCGGACCTATGACGCCACGGAGTTGCTTGTGTCGCTGCTGGGTCACATCGAGCGGCAACTGGCCGAACTGACCGTTGCGCCCGAGCGCATTGCCACGCGTTCGCACGAACTCTGTTTACAGCGCGGTAAATTCGTGCAAGTCCGGCAGGGCGTGCATGTGACGGAAGGCACTTGCCAGGGCATCGCCTCCGACGGCGCGCTGTTACTGGAACGCGGCGGTCAATGCCGGGCGATACATTCGGGAGTGGTTTTGTCCGAAGAGCCGTAGGGTCGTTCGTAGTCCCGCGCCACAATTTCTGCACCGGCAATTCGCACGATTTGCAGTTCTCCTGGTGGTTTTGTCGGGGGACTGGCATGGATCGCCGGCTTTTGCCACAATGGAGTTCGGGATTTCCCGAACGATGGCGTGGTTGCCATTCAATCTGAGGAACTTCGGCATAGATAATTAAAAAGGTAAAACGATGCGAATTCTTAGCGTGGCGGCTGTTGTTGCCTCCGTTCTATCGATGGTTCTTCCCCCGGCAATCGCGGCTACTCCGGTCGTTTCCATCAATTTGGGGAAGACCGTCGGGAAGGTTAGCCCGACGCTCTATGGGCTGATGACCGAAGAGATCAACTATTCCTACGACGGCGGGCTGTACGCCGAATTGATCCGCAATCGGGCCTTCAAGGATAACGCCAAGGAAGCCGCGCATTGGTCTGCGGTTCAATATAACGGCGGAAGTGCCTCGATCGCGCTCGATCGGGCTGGCCCCGTCAACGAGGCGTTGAACGTCTCGTTGAAAGTGGAGGCCGATAAACTAACGAGCGGGCAGCGAGCGGGAGTCGCCAACGATGGGTATTGGGGCATTCCGATTCGGCCGCAATCGACCTATCGGGCTTCATTCTATGCCAAAGGGAGCGAAAAATTTCAAGGTCCGCTGACCGTTGCGATTGAAAGCAGCGATGGCACAAAAGTTTATGCGAAAGCCGAAGTCGAACAAATATCGTCGGCTTGGAAGCAATACACCGTGAAGCTGACGACGGGCGACGCGGTGCCTTCGTCCGCCAATCGGTTCGTCATCGCGACCGGCACACCGGGGACGTTTTGGCTGAGTCTCGCTTCGCTCTTTCCACCGACGTACAACGATCGGCCCAACGGCAACCGCATCGATATTATGCAAAAGCTGGTCGACATGAAGCCGACGTTTTTGCGGTTTCCCGGCGGCAACTACGTCGAGGGCAACAACATGGAAAATCGCTTCGACTGGAAGAAGACGATTCACAAATTGGAGCAGCGGCCGGGACATCGGAGTCCTTGGAGCTACCGTTCGACCGATGGCATGGGGCTGCTGGAATTCCTCGAATGGACGCACGACATGCACGGCGAGCCAGTGCTGGCCGTCTTTGCCGGTTATACGTTGGATAAGAAGTTCGTTGCGCCCGGGCCGGCACTGAAGCCGTTTGTCGACGAAGCCCTGGAGGAGATCGAATACGTTAGCGGCGACGCATCGACGACCTGGGGTGCCCAACGCGCGGCCGACGGCCACCCGGAACCGTTCAAACTGACCTACGTTGAGATTGGCAATGAGGACTGGTTCGACAAGTCGGGCAGCTACGAAGGCCGATTTGCCCAATTCTACGACGCGATCAAGGCGAAGTATCCTAAAATACAGTTGATCGCCACAACGCGCGTGAAGAGCCGCGTGGCGGACGTGATCGACGAGCACTTTTACATGTCGGCCGAGGTGGCGGAGAAGAAGGCTCACCTCTACGACAAACGCGACCGCAAAGGCATGAAGGTTTTCGTGGGCGAATGGGCAACCCGCGAAGGCGCGCCGACAACGAACCACAACGCGGCCCTCGCCGACGCGGCTTTCATGACCGGCATGGAGCGCAACTCCGATATCGTTATCCTGTCGTGCTACGCGCCGCTTTTCGTGAACGTGAACCCCGGCGGCATGCAGTGGAAGAGCGACCTGATCGGCTACGATGCGTTGAATAGCTACGGCTGCCCGTCGTATTACGTGCAAAAAATGTTCGGCAACTACCTGGGCGATGTACTGCCGGAGTCGTCGATTACCGACGTGCCGCTTTCGCCCAAGGGCATCGAGCAGGTCTACTACAGCGTCACCCGCGACAGTGCCAAGGGAACGGTCTACCTCAAGCTCGTAAACGTGGGCGGATCGAGCCAGCCGGTGCAGATCGAAATCCGGGGTGCGGCCAAGATTGCCGGCGACGCGACGAGCGTGGTTCTCTCCTCTGCCGCTGCGAAGGATACGAACACGATCGCTGAGCCGACGAAGATCGTGCCGTCGACGTCGAAGATCGGTGGCATCGGCCCAAAATTCCTTCAACCGCTGCCGGCCTATTCGGTAACCGTGCTTCAGATTGAATGCCGCTGATTGTGTCGGAAAATTCCCAGCATGGTAATTCGTGGCCGGAGGATGTTCTCGACGACGATTTTATCGCCCATCGCGTCGCCTCCGGTCGCAAACATGCATGGCTTGTGGCCGCGCCGAAAAGCGGTTCAACGTGGCTGACGATCCTGTTGGAGCAACTCCTCGGATGGCAATCCCACACACTCGTCGATTCGTACGATCGACGCGAGCAGGAAATTGACATCCGCCGCATGTTGATGTACCCCGACGTCGATTTGTTTTCAATCCAGCAGCATTGCCGCTTTTCCACGGCCACATACCAATTTGTGCAACGGTTTAACGTCCGCGTTATCCTACAGGGGCGGAATCTGTGGGATACGCTGGTGAGTCTCCGCGACCATCTCGTAAAGGAATCGCTGGTCACCCCGATTTGTTTCGTGGACGAGGCATTTCTCAGCCATGCGCCCGATCGGCAGATGGATTGGGTTATCGACTTGGCGGTGCCGTGGTACTTCAATTTCTACGCATCCTGGTTTACCGGCCGACAACGGGGAGAAGTCGAGTTCCTATGGGTGAATTATGAGTCCTTGTTCCGCGACACAGCGGGGCAATTGCAGCGAATCATCGACTATCTTGGCGTATCGCGCAGCGAGATTGAAATTGAATCTGCGATTCACAACGCCGTCGATGCTTCAACGCGCCTGAATGTAGGCCGCACGGGGCGCGGCGAGGAAATGCTCACGCAGGCTCAAAAAGATCGCATAGCACGTCTTCGGTCGTTTTATTCACAGCTTGACTTCACGTCGATTGGACTTGGCTAATATTTCCTGGAACGCCGTTTGCTAAATTCCTGTTGCGGATTTTGGGTAGGGTGGTGTCGAGCGAACCAAGACACCGGACGGCTTGCGCCGTGCCGCTTTAATGATTTCCGAAACCTGGCTTCACTTCACCGGCCGCAACGGACTACCGCAAATGGCGATCTTCGTTCTTCCGGTAGCCGAGGCGAAATCGATCGTCGCGATCCGTTCGCTGCCGCTGCCGCCGAGGGCGACAATCCGCCCCAGACCGTGGGCCGGATGCAATACGACCATTCCTTGGCGGAACGTGTCGGGATCGATGGCAACCGGTACGACCTGCGACGCCACCAACTCGGCTGCCGTGCAAAGTCCGCGACCGACTTGCGTCGGCGCGGCGGGGCACGAATCGTCCCGGCGAAAAACCGGCTCACGGTCGTCGTGGGACTCGTGAATCGAATCTAAATCGTCGCTCTCATGCAACGGATCGAGCTCCAGCACCGCTTCGGCCGCCGGTTGTTGCATGCCCATCTCGCCGCGAGGCAGTTCCATAAGGAACGAGCTGGGGATGGTCCGTTTTCGCTCGCCGCGAAAGTCGCGATATTGCGAAAGGCTGATCTGCAATCGCTGCTGCGCCCGGGTGATGCCGACGAACATCAGCCGCCGCTCCTCTTCTAGTTGATTTTTATTTTCGCGGCTACGTTCGTGCGGTAGAAGGCCCTCTTCGACAGCTACCAGATAGACCACGGGAAACTCCAACCCCTTCGAGGCGTGCAGCGTCATGAGGGTCGCGCGGTCGACTTGCGCTTCCCATTCGTCGGTATCGTTCACCAACGCCGATTCCTCCAAGAACGCTTCAAGCTGCTCGCCGCCAGGGTGCCGTTCGTCGAAATCTCGGGCGACGGAAAGTAATTCCTCAATGTTGGCCAGCCGCTGCTCGTCTTCCTCGTCGCCGGATGCCTTGAGCATGGCCTCGTAGCCGGTTTCGTTGAGTACTAGGCCAAGCAGCTCTTCAATCGGCCCATGCGCGGCGGCAAAAAGCCGATCGGCGATGGCCACAAACTGGCTCACCAGCTTCGCCGGACGAGCGGCGACCGTGCCGACGGCACGGACGTGGCGAGCGGCATCCAAGACCGAGATTTGCCGCTCGGAGGCAAATTGCGAGAGCCGGTCGATCGTCGTCTTGCCGATGCCTCGTACCGGCGTGTTAATCACGCGCAGCAATGCCACCTCGTCGTGCGGATTGTTGACCAATTGCAGATAGGCCAGAACGTCCTTGATTTCCTTGCGGTGGAAAAACTCGACGCCGTTAACCATTTGATACGGCACGCCCGCCTCGCGGAGCGCAAATTCAAACCATCGGCTGAGGGCATTCGTGCGATAGAAGATTGCGTAATCCCGCGCACGCCGACGGCCATCGGCAATCTCGGCAGCCATTTCGGATGCAATGCCCTCCGCCTCGTCCTTGTGCGTGTTGTAAGTCACCAGCCGAACCGGCTCGCCTTCTTCGTTCTCGGTAAAGAGGGCCTTCTTTTTTCGTCGCACGTTATGCGAGATCAGTTCGTCCGCCACGCGCAGGATGCGCTTCGTGCTGCGGTAGTTGCGTTCCAAGCGGACCACTCGAACGTCGGGATAATCTCTCTCAAAATCGAGTATGTTGTTCAGATTTGCACCGCGCCAGCCGTAGATCGACTGATCGGGGTCGCCCGTCACGGCCAGATTCGGATGGTCGATCGAAAGTGCCCTGGTGATGGCGTACTGGGCAAGATTCGTGTCCTGATACTCGTCGACGAGGATGTAACGGTAGCGTTCATCGAGCTCTGCCCGAACCTCCGGATTCCCGCGCAAGAGCATGGCAACGTGGAATAGCAGGTCGTCAAAATCGACGGCGTTCGAGCTTGCCAGCTTGGCCTGATACGCCGGATAGACCTTTTGAACCGCGGTGCCCAGTGGATTCCCGGACTTGGGCTGATATTGATCCGGCGCGATCAGATTGTTTTTGGCCCAACTTATCGCACGAGCGATCGCCTCGGGGGAAGCAAAGGTGGCGTCAATCCGCAACTGCCCCAAGGCCCGCCGCAATGCCTGGGAGCTATCCCCGGTATCGTAGATCGTGTAGTTTGCCTCAAGCCCCACAAGCGGCGCATATTTCCTAAGCATCCGAGCGCAGAAGCGATGGAACGTCCCCTGCCAGACCGAGCTACCGGGGGCAAGGCGTTCAATGCGGATGCGCATCTCATCGGCCGCTTTATTGGTGAAGGTCAGGGCGAGAATCTGCTGCTCGGGTACGCCGGCGGCCAGCATCCGGGCGATGCGGTGCGTAATCACGCGGGTTTTACCGCTTCCTGGTCCAGCAAGGATCAGCAGCGGGCCGTCGTGATGCAGCACGGCGGTGCGTTGAGCGTCGGTGAGGTCGCGCAGTAAATGTTCCAACAGTCGTTCCTTAGTGCTAATACTATTTATACCGCCTGTAAAATTCGCGGGGAGGTATACACCTGGTAACTTGTGTAAAATTTTCCGATTTGCTATACTCTGTGGATTGAGGAAGGCGGGCGCGGTCTCGCCACGGATGAAAAACTTTAACCCTTTGGGAGGGACCCCATGGCAACCACTCGAATTCCCCTCATCAAGGCCGACACTCAGGCCCAAGATATAGCCGACAAGCTCGAAATGAGTACGGCCGAAATCGGCCTCACGGTTCGCACAACAAACTGCCTTGAAGAGCGCGGTATTTTCACGGTCCACGATTTGTTGAATTGTACGCGCGACGATCTGCTTGCCATATCAAACTTCGGCGAGAAGACGTTGGACGAAGTCTATCGAGCCTTGGAAGGCGTCGGCTTCTATCGCAAATCGAGACAAGCGGCAGCCAAGAAGGCCCAGTCGTCATCGCAGACGTCTCCGCAGTCGGCTTCCCAGGTATCATCGCAGTTGCCATCCAAAGCGCGGTAAACGTTGTGGCGCGCAATTTCCGCTACTACGGGAAAAAGAGAGGCCACCGGCGCACCGGTTCGCGGCTGTTCGGGCGGGTTGGCGAAGTGATTTTCTTCGCCACCCTCACGCTGCTCGGCTGCGCGGGCATCTTGATCGGCATTTTCTGGCTCGTCGTACCCGAATGGCAGATCCATCACGGTTTCGTCGAGCATTCGTGTACGGTCATTGAGAAGCGCGTGGCCGAAGTGCAGGGAGAAAAGGGGCTGCTCTACCGCCCGGAAATCAAGATCGACTACGAAGTGCAGGGCGTCACCTATTCGCCCTATACTTACGATATTCATCACACGCCGTTGGGCATAAAAGCCGATGCCCAAGCGGTGATTGATCGTTTTGTCGATCGCCAGAAGTATCCCTGTTGGTACGACCCGACCGAACCGGGCAACGCCGTATTGGTGCGCGGCTACCAATGGTGGATATGGGGCGTCCTGCTGATTCCCGCGTCCTTCGCCGCGATTGGCGTCGGAGGATTGGTCTATCGCATCGTCAACTGGGGCAAATCGGCCGAACGCCGCTCGGCCACGGTTCGCACGGGGCCGGCCCAGGAACTGTTCGATCTGCCATCGGGGCACGATCCAAAGTATCCCTACGTGCCCGATTGCAGCGACATCAAATCGAGCCCCGGTACTCGGCTTGCCTATCGCCTCCCGCTGACCCATTCACCGGCATGGACGCTATTCGGGCTGCTTGCCGCGGCAATCACCTGGAACGGCGCAGTTCTTTTTTTCGTGGTGATGGCCATCCAAAAGCTGATCGAAGGGCAGCCGACCTGGCTGTTGATGTTGTTCCTGATTCCCTTCTTGGTCGTCGGCGTTGCCCTAGCCGCCGTCTTCGTTCGCCATCTGTCGGAGACCGCCGGAATTGGCCCCACGCTGGTCGAGGTCTCGGCGCATCCCTTGCTGCCCGCCGGGCAATATCGATTGTTCCTCTCGCAGTCGGGCAATTTGAACATGAAGTTGCTGAGCATTTCGCTCGTGTGCGAAGAAGAGGCCGTTTTCCGCCAGGGAACCAATGCCCGAACGGAAGTCCGCGAGGTCTTCCATCAACCGCTATTGACGAGCGAGCATTTTGAAATCCGCCCCGGTGCGCCGCACGAGACCGAGTGCGACTTGTCCATACCGGAAGAGGCGATGCACTCGTTCCGTGCCCATCACAACCAAGTGCAATGGAAGATTCTCGTTCGCGGCTCGATCGCAAAATCGCACGATTTCGCACGGTCTTTTCCCGTCGTAGTCCGCCCTTGTCCGCCGCCGCAGTCCAAAACGAGAGCCAAGTCATGAGCGATCCGGCAATTCTTATTCGCCTCGACGATGACAACCAAACCTATTTGCCTGGCGAGACTCTCTCGGGCGATTTTCGCATCGAATCGCTCGACGCGGAAACGCTGCAAGTGGTCGAGGTTTCGGTGCTTTGGCACAGCGAGGGCAAGGGAGACGAAGATTTCGCGGTCCACGAATTTTGGCGCAACAACATCGAGTCGGGCGCATTGCGCGAGCCGCGCCGCCCCGACCGCTTCAGCACCGTGTTGCCGCGAAGCCCCTTGAGCTACGAAGGGCAGATCGTCAAAATTCGCTGGTGCGTGCGAGTTCGCGCCATTTTGAAGCGCGGCCGCGATATCGTCGCTCAGAAACCATTCCGGCTCGGCAACGTGCCCCCCGTCAAGCCGCCAAAGATCGAAGTCAACGAAGTTCCAAGCGATTCACCCCTTCGCAGCGGCCGGTTCATGGAGTCGCAGTAAGCAGATCGCGATTCAATCGGCAGACCGCTTTCGGGAGAGGGGAGTCATCCGTTAATGCAGCCGCCCGCTCATGTAGCGCACGAAGTCGGCGTCGAGCTTTTCCAAGGGGCCAAACTGCTTTTCAAATTCGGCAATGCGTGCCGGAACGTCATCGTTGACGAGCGGCTGTTTCTTGGAAAGCGTTTTCATATAGGCCACGTACTGTTTCGGATGCTGCTTTAAGAGAAAGTAAGTCAATGCCCATGCCTCCGCATAAGCATCCACCGTCTGATTCAGATCGCGTAGCCGCTTGTTGTCCGCGATGAGCGTGCGGAGCGAATCGGAAGGTCGCTTGGCCATATACTCATGGAACTGCGCAAGCCGCCCTCGATTGACGGCACCGATGCCCGCCCAGCCTTTGCTGCGTCCCAGGTCGGGCGTCTCGCAGTACATGGCGATCCCCTCGCTGAACCATAGGGGACAATCGCTCAACCGCTGGTGCAGCCCGCTGTTGAAGGCAATTTGATGCGTCGCCTCGTGGACGATCGTGGAAACGGTTCCGAAGGCGGCGGGGCTTGCCAGGAACTGGCTGATTTGCGCGCTGCCCAAATTTCGCTTTTGGTGGTCGGCCACCCCAACCCCAGAAAGATCGTACATCAACATGCGATTCGATTCGAGATTGTAGTACCCGATGATCGCATCGGCGGCGTCGCCCAAGTCTTTCTTGGAAAAATTGACGTAGTCGGCCTTGTCGGCAAAGACAATCGCCACGAGCGGAAACTCCGGCTCCGCCATCGCGAACCCCTGCCGCCCCCAAGCATTGCGAAACGCCCCGTAAAGCCGCTCGAAGAGCGATCCACACCACTGCGCGTAGGCCCGCGACGTATCGTGAAAGACCATATAGTGAGCCGTCTGATAGACATCGAACCCCTTGGGCAAGTCGGCCAAGACATGTTTGACCATCTGATCCTGGGGGAACGCCCGGAACGGGGCGTCGTCGGTCGTCTGTTTGACGATCTGGTCGGGCGTGACGCGCCAAATCACGCCATCGCGAGCGAGGAACAGGATGCCGCCGTCCTGTGCCGTCAGAATGATTCGGCCGTCCACGGAAGTCGTCCGCTTATCCTGCCGCACGGTGAGGTGGTCCATCGCAAAGGCGCATGAGGCCAGCAGACCCAGGGCGAACGCGGGACCAAGTAATCGTTTTAGGGACACCATGCGGCGAATGCGAGGCTTTCAAAATGGGAACAACGGAACGTCCCTTCCAGTATAACGGACGAGCGGGAAAAATGTTAAGAACCACCGAGGCACGGAGGACGCGGAAAAGGAGGAAATGTCCAATGCTCAACGACCAATGTCTAATAGGGCCAAGCGGTCTGCTTTCCATTGATCGCTGTGATTTGGTCCTTGGACATTACTACTTTCCACTCCGCGTCCTCCGTGCCTCGGTGGTTCTTAACATTTTTCC
>JANXOJ010000583.1 GCA_025353625.1 Planctomycetota bacterium
TTCACTCCCAACATCGTGCCGCTATCCGACGATGGCTCGATCAACGAGGCCGAATTGCGGCGATACGTCGACTGGCTGATTGCCGCCGGCGTACACGGCCTCTACCCCAACGGTTCCACGGGCGAGTTCACACGATTTACAGCGGACGAACGGAAGCGAATCGTGCAGATCGTTTGCGAACAGACTGCCGGCCGCGTGCCGGTGTTGGCGGGTGCCGCCGAGGCGAACGTGCGGGAGACGCTCCAAGCCTGCGAGACCTACGCCGGCTACGGGGTCCGAGCGGTGGCGATTGTTTCGCCCTACTATTACCGCCTCAGCCCGGAATCGATCTACGCCTATTTTCGCGAGATCGCCTCGAACAGCCCGATCGACGTTACGCTCTACAACATTCCTATGTTCGCCAGCCCCATCGACGTGCCGACGATCCGCCGACTGGCCGAGTTCCCTCGCATCATCGGCATCAAGGACTCGTCCGGCGACCTTGCTTTCATGATGCGGATGATCGCGGCCGTGCGGCCGATTCGTCCCGATTTCAGTTTCCTATCCGGCTGGGAGGCCACGCTGCTGCCCGCGCTGCTCGTTGGCTGCGATGGCGGCACGCACGCCACCAGTGGAGTCGCCCCCGAACTGACTCGCGATATTTACAATTTGGCGCGCGCCGGGCGGATTGATGAGGCGATGCCGCTCCAGTATCGCCTGCTGGAACTCTTCGACGCGATGGTCACCGCTGCCGATTTCCCCGAAGGGATTCGCGCGGCTGTGGAACTGCGCGGTTTCCGCGTGGGAAATAGCCGCCAGCCGAAAACCGAGAAGCAGGCAATCGAAATCGTCGCCTTGCAAAGGGTGCTACAAGCCCTTCTGACAGCGTGATACCATACCGTCCGCGGATTAAAATGATATTTGCATCATCCGCGTAGCGGTTTCATTTGAGTAGCCGGGGAGTGAAGCGAATCGCAAATTCCCATTGCGGCAATACGGCCCGATTTGCTCCGCGCTTGGAACGTACGGGAATCAGCGGCAAAAATCGCACATTTTGCCCGCGTCGTGACCCCATCGGCAAAAAATGGGGTGCCCGTACCGTTAGGCGTTCCGGCAGTGTAATATGGGTTGCAAGCGAACAACATCTGCCTAGTCGAGTGTGACGGCGAAGTTGTCGGTTCTTAGTCAGTAATGGAGCGAAACTTATGAAACGCACCGGAATCTTTGTCGTCCTTTTCGCCAGCGCGTCCGTGGCATTCGCGCAGAGCGATGCGGCTGGGCAGCGTGATGCGGCGGTTCGTCCGCCCGCTGCTGGAGATTACCATGCCAAGTACGATAACAGCACCCGCGAGCCCTATCATCCGGCAGTGGCGGCACCCACAGCCACGGTTTACGGCGGAGGCGGCTATGGGGGCGGCACGGGCGGAGCCTCGACCGCGCAGGGGGCCGCCTTGCAGGGAATGTCGCAAGTGATTAGTTCGGCTGGGCAATATAATCTGAATACGTCGGCCGCCGCGATCAACATGACGCAGGCCAAGAGCAACCAAATGAAGAACCAAGTTCAGGGCGTAGACACGTTCTGGGCGATGCGCGAAATGGGCCGCGAAGCCCGTGCCCGCGAGCGCGGGCCGAATGCTACGCCGGAGGAATTTGCCCGGCGGGCGCGCGAAGGTGCCCCTCGCCCGCTGAGTGCTCGCGAAATGGACCCGGTGACGGGTCGCCTGAATTGGCCCGATGCGTTGCAGGACCCCAGTTACGGCGACCAGCGCACGGAGTTGGACCAGATTTGCTCGAAGTGGGCCAGCTATGGGGCGTTGGATTTCTCGGAGCGAGGCCAAGTCCGCGAAACGATCGGCGGCATGTATTCGAGCATGAAGGAGCAGATGTCGCAGATGCCGCAGAGCTTTGTGGCCGCAAAAACCTTTCTGCAAAGCGTCCTCTACGCCGCGACCAAGACTACATTGTAAATTAAGACTTTCGACGACCGGAGTATTCCCATGCATAAGAACATTGCTGTAAAAAAGATTGCCTTCGTCGGGTTCGCGATGGCGTGCCCGATGGTAGTTGGTCCGATGCTTCGTGCCGCCGAGGTATCCGTTGCCGATTTGATTGACGGGCTTAAGTCATCCAACGAAATGGCGCGTTTGAAGACGATC
>JANXOJ010000630.1 GCA_025353625.1 Planctomycetota bacterium
TTGGGGCTGTTCGATAGCTTGGCGATCCTGGGTCGGGAGTCGTCCGTGAATCGAATCGCCCAGACTCTTTCGCGGAAGCGACAATGCTCATAGGTGCTGTTCGTGACGACTCCTGCGGAGCACCATCCGCTATCCCATCCAATGTGTTTAGTGAAAGGTAATTTACGTGAGCAGCGAATCCGTTGACTTTATCCGCGAACACATCAACGCCGACCTGGCGAAAGGCCGCTACGATCGCGTTCATACGCGATTTCCGCCGGAGCCCAACGGCTATCTGCACATCGGCCACGCCAAGTCGATCTGCTTGAACTTCGGCATCGCCCGCGACTACAATGGGCTGTGCAATCTGAGGTTCGACGATACGAACCCGACCAAGGAAGAAGTCGAATATGTCGACTCGATCATGGAAGACGTCCGCTGGCTCGGATTCGATTGGGAAGATCGGCTCTTCTACGCCTCCGACTATTTCGACCAGCTGTATGCCTGGGCCGAGAAGATGGTACTTGCCGGGCAGGCGTACGTTTGCGACTTGACCGCCGATGAGGTTCGCGAACATCGCGGCACGCTCACCTCGCCGGGCCGCAATAGCCGCTTCCGCGACCGTTCGGCGGATGAGAACCTCGATCTGTTTCGCCGCATGAGGGCGGGCGAGTTTCCCGACGGATCGCGGACGCTCCGCGCCAAGGTCGATATGGCCTCCCCGAACTTTAACATGCGCGACCCGGTCATGTACCGCATCTTGCACGCCACGCACCATCGCACCGGCGACAAGTGGTGCATCTACCCGACCTACGATTACACGCACGGGCAGAGCGATTCGCTGGAAGGCATCACTCATTCCATCTGCACGCTCGAGTTCGAGAACCATCGCCCGCTCTACGACTGGTACGTGAAGACGCTCGGCATCCACCATTCGCGGCAGATCGAATTCGCCCGCTTGAACCTCACCTATACGATGATGAGCAAGCGGCGGCTTTTGGAACTTGTGAAAGAAGGGGTCGTCGAGGGCTGGGACGACCCGCGCATGCCGACGATCTGCGGATTCCGCCGCCGAGGTTATACGCCCGAGGCAATTCGCAATTTCTGCGCGAAGATTGGCGTGGCCAAGGTCGATAGCGTTATCGATCTAGCCCTGCTAGAGCACTGTTTGCGCGACGATTTGAACCGCCGGGCGGCTCGGGTGATGGCCGTATTGAATCCCTTGAAGATCGTGATTACCAACTATCCCGAAGGCTCGGTGGATGAGTTGGAAGCGGTGAACAATCCGGAAGACCCGGCGATGGGAATGCGAAAGGTGCCGTTTTCACGGGAGATTTGGATCGAGCAAGACGATTTCAAGGAAGACCCGCCGAAGGGATTCTATCGCCTTTCGCCCGGCAAGGAGGTGCGGCTGCGGTGGGCTTATTTGATTACCTGTACGAATGTCGTCAAGGATCCCGCCACCGGCGCGATCGTCGAAGTGCATTGCACGTACGACCCGGCCACGCGCGGCGGCAACGCCCCCGACGGCCGCAAGGTGAAGAGTACCATCCATTGGGTTTCGGCCGCACGCGCCTTGCAAGCCGAGGTACGGATATACGATAACCTCTTCACCGTGCCCGACCCCAGCGATGTGCCCCAGGGCCAGGATTATAAGATCAACTTGAATCCCAAATCGCTGGAGGTGTTGCCTTGCTGCCGCGTTGAGCCAAGTTTGGCCGATGCAAAGGTGCAAGACCGCCTGCAATTCGAGCGGTTGGGCTACTTCTGCGTCGATCGCGATTCCAAGCCGGGAAAGTTAGTCTTCAATCGAACCGTTTCGCTGCGCGATAGCTACGCGAAGGTCGAGAAGAAAAAGTAGCCCCTCGTTCCCACGCGGAGCTTGGGAACGGCCTACCCTTCGTCGCGTTTCAGGAGCTTGATCGTGGACAGAAATCGGTCCATCGAAGGACAGCGATTCGATGCCTCCGGCTCGAGGCACCAATGGACTGCTTTGGCAAACTCGGGATTGAGATTCGGCCGATGCTTGAGGAGCTCCATCGATGGCTTGTCGTGCGTCATGGCCGCTTGCCCCGTCATGCCGCGCGGCCAAGGCAACTCGCCGGTGCATATCTCATAGGCCGAGGCTCCGAAGGCGAAAACGTCAACCCGTTGGTCGGTCGGCTTCCGCCGCACAATCTCCGGCGCCATGTAGTTCGGGTTGCCCGTGCGAACGCCCGGCTGCTGGAACTGCGGCTGAGCGGGCAGCGAGAGTCCGAAGTCGATCAACTTTAGTTCCTTCTTCTCGCGATTGGCCAACAATAAATTTCGCGGGCTAATATCGCGATGCACAAAGCCGGCCTTGTGCATTGCATCCAGAGCCTCTGCCGCTTGGCGAATGAAGTGGAGCCGATTTCCTTCCAGCACCGGATCGCGGGCAATGATCAGCGAATTGAAATCGGGACCATCGATAAATTCCATCGAGACGTACTGCGCCCCGGTGGAAGTCGTACCGTGCTCGTAGGTCTCAACGAGTCGCGGATGCTTCAGGAGCAGTCCGACTTCGCCCTCCGTCGGCTTTTTAAGCCCGCGAAATCGTTCCTCGAAGGCAATCGTTTTTTCGCGGTCGAGCAACTTAAGCCCAACGACCTTTCCGGTGCGCAAATCGCGAGCCATATAAAACTTGGACATCGTACCGGAAACGGCCTCGCGCAAGAGGGCGTAGCGTTTGGAGATATCGACGCCTCTGGTCGTCACGGCGGATTTGAAGAAATCGAACAGACCCATAGCGGCGGCCTCAAAGCGATCGAGCAAACGGCAAACAATGCGACGCGCTTCATTATAATCCGAGCAATCCCTGTAGGGAACGGGCATCCGTGCCGTTTCACGCCAACGGCAAAGTCCACAATTCTCAGACTTTGCAGTAGCGACTGCCTACCGAAACGAATGGGGCCTCCTTGAAACGAGGAGGCCCCACACCTTTTTGTTGGGCTCAACCGATTAGTTTCTCGCGGCAAGAGAAACCGACTTCCTCTACTTTCGGAAGTACAAATACGCTCCGATAATCGCCACGAGCACGAAGGCCGAGGCGGCTACTTCGCGCCAGTCCCAACTATCGCGGGTCTTCTGCTGGTCTTCGGCGGTTGTGGTGCCGAAGGCCAGACTGCGAATCTGCGTTGCCGAGGGGGGCGCGGTGACGTAGCTCACCACCACCATCACCACTGCGGAGACAATCGTAATGAGGATGCTGAAGTACTGGAAGTTGATGTTGTTGACGATCCAGAGGAACGAGCCTTCCTTGTAGCCCTCCGCAAAGCCGGCCAACTTCATCGTCACCGGGGTATCGACCGCCATGCGGAAGGCGCCCACCATAAAGCCGACGACCATCGCCCAGAAACAGCCTTTGGCATTGAGCCGCTTGAAAAAGACGCCGAAGAAAAAGACGACGAAGACCGGCGGTGCCAGATAGCCTTGCACGCTTTGCAGATATTCGTAGAGGCTGTGTGCCCCTTTGACCACGGGAATCCAGGCCAGGGCGATGGCCACCATCACGAGCGTGGCCAACCGGCCCATCCGCACGATCTGCGTTTCCGTCGCCTTGGGGTTCCACTTTTCGTAGATGTCGACGGTGAAGAGCGTCGAGCAGGCATTGAAAACGCCGGCCAACGAGCCCATCAACGCGGAAAGCAGCCCGGCGACGACGATGCCGCGCAGGCCGGTGGGCAGGAGGTTCTTGACCATGAGCGGAAACGCGACTTGCGATGCCTCGGCGATCGGCTTGCCGTCGGTGAGGTTTGGCACCTTGCCGCTTTGCACCAGGGCGAAGAAGATCAACCCGGGAATGATGAACAAGTAAACCGGAAAGAGCTTGAGGAAGGCGGCGAAAATGCTGCCGCGACGGGCTTCGCGCTCGTTCGGGGCACCCAAGGCACGCTGCACAATGTATTGATCGGTACACCAGTACCACAGTCCGATGACCGGCGCACAAATGCACATACCCACCCAAGGGAAGTTGTTATTGAAGTACCAAGCCATCCGCGTTGGCTCTTTGACGGGCTCCCACGTGCCCTCCACGCCGACGGGAATGAACGGCTTCCAGAGGTTGAACATCTCGCTGCCGCAGATTTTATGCAACTCGCTCCACCCGACAAGAATACTATGATCGCCCAGCGTCCAGAGGCCGTAGATGGTCAACGTCGCCGAGCCGCCGATGAGGACGACGGTTTGCACTGCGTCGTTGTAGGCGACGGCCCTCATTCCGCCCAATGCGGTATACAATCCGGTGAGCACGATCACCGCCACGGAGCCGATCCAGAAGCTGTCGATGACCATCGTATCCGACAGCTTGATTTGCATTTCCGGCAGGAGGGTCGAAAAGACCAAACCTCCGGCAAAGATGCCGACGGCAATCTTCGACACCACGAACGTAATCAGCGACACGATGGAAAGCACGTACCGCGAGCCGATGGAAAAACGCTTTTCGAGGAACTCCGGCATGGTGAAGACCATCGACCGCGCGTAGAACGGCACGAAGACCCAGGCCAGCACGAGAAGGCACCAAGCGTGCAACTCGTAGTGGGCCAAGGCGACGCCGTCTTTCGCCCCGGAGCCGGCCAAACCAACGACGTGCTCCGAACCGATGTTCGAGGCGAAAATCGACGCTCCGACGATCCACCAGCTTAGATTTCGGCCGGCGAGAAAGTAGTCGGCGGCTGTGTCTTTGCTCTTCGATACGACCCACCATGCCACGCCCAGCAACATCGTGAAATAGGCGGCAACCATTACCCAATCGAGTGGTTTCATGAATGAATTCCCTTCAGTTTAAGATGTTTGAAATCTATTTTCTGCCGTAATAGGCTTCGTTCCAGCGAAGCTGATTCTTAACGCAGCTCGTACTGCTCTTACCGTCAATCTTCAAGCACTCGACGCCGAGCATTTCGGCCAGGTCTTCAATCTGTTCCGTGGTGACCGCCTGGCTCAAGACCGTATGGTGCGGGCCGCCGGCGTAGATCCATGATGCGGCTGCCGTCTTCAAATCGGGCTGGGCCTTCCAGAAGGCTCGCGCGACCGGCAGCTTGGGCAGCGGCTGCGGCGGGGCAACCACCTCGACCTCGTTGAGCAAGATGCGGAAGCGGTCGCCCATATCGATCAGTGCGGCATTGATTGCCGGTCCCGGCGGAGCCGTGAAGACCAGCCGGACGGGGTCGCCCTTGCCGCCGATGCCCAGGGGATGAATCTCGCACGAAGGCTTTTCTGCCGCTAGCGACGTGCATATCTCCAGCATGTGCGCGCCCAAGACGACCGGGCTTGCCGGATCGAAGTGGTACGTATAATCTTCCATGAACGATGTGCCGCCCGGCAGACCGTGTGCCATGACCTTCATCGCGCGGAGCAATGCGGCCGTCTTCCAATCGCCTTCGGCACCGAAACCGTAGCCCTCGGCCATGAGCCGCTGGACGGCCAGCCCCGGCAGTTGCTTCAGACCGTGCAAATCCTCGAACGTATCGGTAAAGGCCTTGAATCCGCCGCGATCGAGAAAGTGCCGCAGGCCCAGTTCCGTGCGGGCCGCGTAATGCAGCGAAGCGCGCTTTTCGCCGCCGTGCTGCATGGAAGGAGCGACCGTGTAGATGCGCTCGTATTCGGCAACCAATTTATCGACTTCGCCATCCGATGCCTCGGCAATCAGGTGCGCCAACTCGCTGACGCCGTAGCCGTTGACCTCAATGCCCAACCGCAATTGGGCCTCAACCTTGTCGCCTTCCGTCACCGCGACTTGCCGCATGTTGTCGCCGATGCGAGCCACCTTGAGGCCCCGCAGCTCGTGCAAACCGATCGCGGAACGCTCCCACGAAGCGAGCCGATCCTGAACTTCTGCATCTTGCCAATGGCCGACGATTACCTTGCGGGCCTTGCCCATCCGCGTGCAGATGAAACCGAACTCGCGGTCGCCGTGGGCCGCTTGGTTCAGATTCATGAAGTCCATGTCGATGCTCGACCAGGGCAGGTCGCGATTGAATTGCGTATGCAAATGCGCGAAAGGCTTTTGCAGCGCGGTCAGCCCGGCGATCCACATCTTGGCGGGCGAGAAGGTGTGCATCCACAAAACCAAGCCGGCACAGTTGGGCGAACCGTTCGCCTCGCGGCAGACATCGAGTATCTGCTGCGGCGTGGTAACGAGCGCCTTGAAGACGATGCGAACCGGCAAACGTCCCGAGGCCGTTAGCCCCTCGACGACTTTGCGGCTGTTTTCTTCGACCTTGCGGAGTGCCGCTTCGCCGTAAAGGTGTTGACTTCCGGTAACGAACCAGATTTCTAGGGTTTTCAAGTCCACTGCTCGTTTCTCCATTGAATATCGAACCGTCCTCACCCCTGTCCCCTTCGCCGTTTACGGGAGGGAGGAGTAGGCGTTACTTTTGCCCGTAATACGCTGCCGGGCCGTGTTTGCGTTGATAGTGCTTTTCCAAAACCCACGGCTCCAAATCCGGGGTGCGTTCGTCCAGTTTCCAGGAGCCGATGGCCATCTCGGCGACGGCCTCCAAGGCGATGGCGTTATCGAGTGCTTTTGCGACCGTTGGGCCCCAGGCAAATGGCGCGTGTCCGGCGACCAGTACGGCCGGCATGGCGAGCGGATCGAGTCCGGCAAACCGCTCGACGATCACATGGCCCGTCCAGCCTTCGTAGTCTTCGACGACTTCATTCTCGCAGAGGGGGCGCGTTACGGGAACAGCGCCGTAGAAATGGTCGGCGTGCGTTGTGCCGAGACAAGGGATTTCCCGCCGAGCCTGGGCGAACATCGTGGCATGGCGGCTATGCGTATGGACGATGCCGCCGATTTTCTCGAACGCCCGATAGAGGATCAAATGCGTCGGCGTGTCGCTCGACGGCTTCAACGTTCCCTCGACAATGCGGCCCCCCAGGTCGAGCACGACCATGCAGTCGGGGGTCAAATCCGCGTAAGGCACGCCGCTGGGCTTGATGACAACCATGCCTTGGGCGCGGTCGATGCCGCTGATATTGCCCCACGTCAACGTGACGAGGCCGCTGGCAACGAGGTCGCAGTTTGCCTTGCAGACCTGGGCTTTGAGTTGATCGAGCATCAGCCGGCTCCTCGACGGGCTGTGTCGCGAATGGCAATCAAGTCCTTCATTACACCGTGAAGTTGCGGCTTGCCGCTGGCCGTTCCGAAGGCGTCGTGCAACGTGCGATAAACGCGATATAACTCGGCATAAACCGAGGCTGCCGACTTGGCCGGCTTGTAGACGGTCTCTTTGACGCCGGTCATCTTCTTTTGTGCCGCTTCCACCGACTTGTACGCACCGCTCGCAACCGCACCGAAAATGGCCGCGCCCAACGCACAAGTTTGGGCGGAACGGCTGATCTTCATGGGCCGATTGCAAACGTCGGCATAAATTTGCATGACCATCGGGTTCTTCTCGGCGATGCCGCCGCAATTCACCACTTCTTTGACTTTGACTCCATACTCTTCAAAGCGGTTGATGATTGTGAGTGCGCCGAAAGCAGTCGCCTCGACCAACGTTCGATAGATTTCCGCCGCCGTCGTGTGCAAAGTTTGCCCGACCAGCAGGCCGCTAAGCAGCGGATCGACCAGAATCGTGCGATTGCCGTTATTCCAATCGAGGGCCACCAACCCGCTCGCGCCGGGGCGAAGCTTTGCGGCATCGCGGGTTAGCCCGACGTGGGCATCGCCCTCGGAACCATATTGGGCCGGAGCCAGCGTTTTAACGAACCAATTGAAGATATCGCCCACGGCCGACTGCCCCGCTTCCAGGCCATACATGCCGGGCACGACGGAACCGGGGACGATGCCGCAAAGGCCCGGAATATCCGGCAGCCCGCTATCCATCGGGGCCACCATCATGTCGCACGTACTCGTGCCGATGATCTTCACCAAGGTGCCCGCTTTGATGCCTGCACCCACGGCACCCATGTGTGCGTCGAATGCGCCGACGGCCACGGCAATCCCGGCGGGCAAGCCGACCCGGGCGGCTACTTCGGCGGTGAGCGAGCCGGCCTTCTGGTCGGAAGTCATGGCGTGCGGGGCATAATGATCGCGGATTGCGGCCAAAGCCGGATCGAGGCTGCTAAGAAACTTGGTGCTGGGCAATCCACCCCACGCTTCGTGGAACATCGCCTTGTGCCCGGCGGCACAGATGCCGCGCGGAAGTGTGTCGGGATTAAGGTTTCCGGTGATATAGGCGGGGACGAAGTCGGCCAATTCAACCCAAGAGTAAGCGGCCTTAAAAACCTTGGGAGCGGAGCGTTTGCAGTGAAGTAGTTTGGACCAGTACCACTCGCTGCTATAAGTCCCGCCGCACTTATCGAGATACTTGTCGCGGACCTTCTTGGCCTTCTCGGTGATCTCGGCCGCTTCAGCATGGCCGGTGTGATCTTTCCACAGCCAAGCGTGCGCGGCGAGCTCCTTGCCGAACTCTGGCGAGAGGGCCAGCGGTTGGCCGCTGCGATCGACGGGGATCGGCGTTGAACCGGTGGTATCGACGCCGATCCCAACGACGCGCTCCGGGCGAAACGTCGGATCGGAAGCGGCCGCCTTCACGGCATGACTCACCGACTTGTAAAAACCTTCGATGTAGTCGGCCGGATTCTGCCGCGCGGTATGGGGGTCTTTGGGATCGAGCAGAATGCCCGCTTCACCACTAGGATAATCGAAAACGTGCGCGGCCACTTCGCGGCCATCGGCAATGTCAACGATCAAGGCTCGAACGCTATTGGTGCCGTAATCGACGCCGATTGCAAAGGCAGGATCACTCTTCTTGGCCATGATGAATCTCGCGTTACACTCGTGGGGTTTTTGATACAGTTTTCCCCGAGAAGGCTTCCATATTAACAACTCCACAAAGAAATTGACAGGGGGCCCCGGCGGGGAGTCCGGAGAAATGCAAAGTCCGAGGACTAGGTCCATTTTTCGGCTTTATGGACGCCGAATTTGTCGCAAGACCTCGACCAAAAACACCGACCTGTCCCGATACCGCTGGACGTCGGAGATATGGACCGCGAATATATGAACGTCGAGCATCTGGACGTCGAATATATGAACGTCGAATATATGAACGTCGAGGATCGAATTCCCCTGGAGCGAGTTGCGTGCCTTACGGCAAAGACGATTCCACGTCGGCCCAGACGACGACCGGCTTGGTGCCGGTATAGCCATTGAGGTTCTTGGCCGGCTCGGGGACC
>JANXOJ010000647.1 GCA_025353625.1 Planctomycetota bacterium
CTCGCTTGCCAAGTTGTGTCCTCAGCGTTTTATGGAAATCCTGGCAGGAACTCGCCGCGACCGGCCTGCAAATAGAGGGATCGCTAGTGGGCATGAGGTGGCAGATTCCGCGACGTGCGCAGACCGGTCGCGGTCCCATGCTTCACGAGGATCAGAAACTCGCTTCGAAGGAGTCGGCGTAGGCGTCGCAGGTCACTTCCCAAGGCACGTCGCCGGCCCACTTCCTCAGGCGGCGGGCGCGGCGAGGATTCCTGCCACAGACCGCAATGCTTCAGAATTCGCTCGATCACTTCTCCTCGACCATCGCTGCGCGACGGTGCCCAGCACTCGATGAAATCCAACTTTTTGCATAACCATACCCCGCTCTGGCGGTGCTTTTTTCTGGCCCAAATTTCCATAACGCGGCATTGGATCCCTCTATTTGTTCTGAGTTGATCTTGACCATGATCCCCGGTCTGGGTATTTTCCTGGGGCCTTGAACCGGGCAAGTAGACCCGGATTCCCGGTCGTCCAACCACACTTGGCTCGCAGCGCGAATGGACTCGTACGGATTCTACGCATATTTGGCCCTCGCAGGGCTGGCAATCATCCAGGCCCTGGCGGTCGCGCTAAATGTCTACGAACATCGCCGTCGTGCCATGGTGCGACTTGGAAGGCCGATCCAAAAGCGGCCCGCCGGGCGAGCCCTCGTCCTGGCCCCATGCAAAGGTAGGGATCCCGGTCTGGAAGAAAATATTCGCGCCCTGTTGACCCAGGACTACCCAGACTATGAAGTCACGTTCATTGTCGAAGACTTGTCCGATCCAGCCTGCCCGGTGATCCGTCGCATGATCGCCGAACATCGGCAGATTACTGCTCGATTGCTCGTGGCCGGTCGCGCCACCCATTGCGCACAAAAAGTACATAACCTGCGGATGGCGACCGCCAACATCGGGCCGGAGATCAGTCATTTAGCGTTTTTTGACTCCGATGGCCTGCCCAAGCCTTGTTGGCTGCGCGCGGCGACCTATAAGCATTGGGTGCTCGGCATCGGGGCGACCACCGGCTACCGCTGGCTCGTTCCGGAGCGGCCGACGCTCGCGAACAACCTCGTATGTGCGATCAATTGCAACGTCCTCGCACTGCTCAGCCGCGACTCGTATCACATGGTATGGGGTGGATCGTGGGCCTTGCGTCGCGAGGTGTTCGAGCAGATCGGCCTGCACGACGCCTGGCAAGGCACGCTCAGTGACGACCTCGTAGCATCGCGGCAATTGCGTCGCGCGGCCCTGCGGGTTCGCTTCGATCCTGCTTGCATGTTGACGTCCATGGTCGATTTTTCCTGGCCGCAAATGTTTGCCTTCGTCCGACGGCAGTACTTGATCACGCGGCACTACGCCTTTCCGATGTGGTTGCTGGCGATTTCCGCGTCGACGATTCGCAGTCTGGCGTGGACCGCGTCCCTAATTCTGCTTTTTGGCGCGCAACACGGCGGGGCTATGCAATCCTGGCTGCCGGCCGCGGTGCTTGGGCTACTTTACTCGATGAGCATTTATCGCGGTTGGGCGGTGCAAAGCCTGGCCGCCGTCTATTCGCCCGAGAAACTAAACAACCTGCGCGGCGTGAGGCGATGGGACATTTGGGGCGGCCCGCTCGTTGCCGTCGTGCAATGGCTCGGCTTGATTGCGTCGGCCTTCGGCCATTGTGTACTTTGGCGCGGCATTTCCTACCGCCTCGACAACCACGGTCAAGTGACGGACATCCAGGCTCCCGAGAGTTTCGCAAGCCAAGCCAATATGGTTATACCGCGACGACGGGTTCCTTTCTCGGAGAGAACGCCGAGAGATTCGGACTCCTCAAGGCCCGTACCCGTGCATAGTGTGCCCTTACATAGTGTGCCCGTACATAATTCGCTCAACCCTGAACCCTGAGTCGGCATCCAGGTGCAACACCGTACCAGGGTCGCATGTTCCGTCATCCCTGCCCCTCTCCCGCATACCGGTGAGGGGAGTCCACTGAACCCTAACTTTCTATTTGCCCTATGAACGTCATACTCTGGGATACTCGAAAACTGGACGTCTCCAAAGACTTCGCCGGCGGTTTTGGCGTTGGCCAATATCGCGGCGTTGGTGGGCCGCGCGATGCGATCATTCGTTGGTTCTACAAGCGAGACCATCGCCCGGTCGCGTTGCTCTTCGCCCATCTTGCGGCCGTATTTGCCAAATTGGGGCACGCGGTTCGGTACGTCGTCGATCAACCGCCGCAGGGTGCCGATATCTACGTTTTTAATCCATCGCTCATCACGCTTGCACTGGAGCGGCAAACGATCGCGCGACTGCTCGCCGAGCAGCCCAATGCACGGGTGCTTATCGTCGGCACGGTGGCTAGCATGTTGCCGGAGGAATTCGCGGGCATGAACGTCACTCTCGTCCAAGGCGAGGCCGAGCAATTGCTCTGGCGGCTCGACGAAGTGCTCGACAGTCCCGGTGCGAAGGTGCAGTTGGGAGTGCTGGAAGACCTCAATCGCCTACCGATGCCCGACTGGTCGCTTATGATGCCGCATCGTTTTCGCATTGGCTACGATTTTTGGAAGTTTCCGACCGGGCTGATTCAAGCCAGTCGGGGCTGCCGCTTCAAGTGCAATTACTGCCCCTATCTGGTTCTCGACAACGTGACTCGCTTCCGCGATCCCGAGGCGATCATCGCGGAAATCGAAAATGGCATCGCCCGCTGGGGATTCCGTTCGTTTAAGTTCCGCGACCCGCTGTTTGGTCTCAGCCGCGAGCGCGCCTTCCAGATCGTCGATCGGATTGGGAAGTTGAAGCAAAAGATACAGTTCTCGATTGAAAGCCGGATCGAACTGCTGCCGCCGGAGACGTTGCGGATTTACCGCCGCGCCGGGCTGACGAGCATCACCGTGGGCATTGAAACGCCTAGCGACAGCACGCTGCAAAACTACCGCCGGCAGCCGATCGACAAGGACCGTCAGCGGGACTTCATCGCCAACTGTCGCGAGTTGGGAATCCGTACCGTTGCCGGTTTCATGATTGGATTCCCCGAAGACACCGACGAATCGATCCTCCGCGTTCGCGACTATGCCATGTCGGTCGGCCCGACGTATGCCAACTTCAACGTGGTGACGCCGTATCCCGGCACGGCTTTTCACGAGCAGATGCGCGATCGGCTGGAAACGATCGACTTCAGCCGCTTCAACGTCTACACGCCGGTGCTGAAGTACGACCACCTCACGTCCGAGCGGATCGAATGGCTCTTGGCCAAATGTTTTCGCCGCTATTACTTCCGCTGGCAATACCTTCGCGAAAACGGCGCGCTGTTGTTTCCTTCGCTGCGCCGCCTCGGGCTGGCGACGCAACCGCCAAGCAACCGGCCAGTTGACGCGGCCCACGGCAGCGTGCCGCGACCCCATTCGGGCTTGCAGATTTTGCAAGACAAGGGCCTTCGCACCGACGGCCCGCACCGCCCGGAATGTACGACGGATCAACGGGCCGATTGAAGACGCGGCTACGTGCTGAACAATCTGCTGGAATTCCACAAGGCACATGCCGCCGCTGCGGCGCAGTTCTTGCCGGAGACGTGCCGCAAGGCCTGCCGCAGCCGCCGCAAGGGGCCGCAAGCCATCGGCGAAATCTTGCTGGTCGTACTGGCAAGGCTGGGGGTTGGCACGGTACAATCAGAAGCTGAGGCTCCAAGTTCCGACGCAAACGTGTCCTGCACGGGCACTCGATAATGCCGTTGTCACCTTGGGCAGCACCATGGGATGTCCAACATCGCGTGTGTCAAGCCCGTGGAAAAAGCATGGTGCTCTGTCGAGGGATAAAGGGGATAAGTCCCATTGTTGACTCGGAAAGCAAATCATGGTAGTCTGCAAACATGCCTCGAACCGCACGCCTTGCACCTGGTGGTACGATTTTTCACGTGCTGAACCGCGCCAACGCGCGGGCGCGGATCTTCCGCAAAGAGCAGGATTACGCC
>JANXOJ010000709.1 GCA_025353625.1 Planctomycetota bacterium
GTGGGGCGATCTTCATCGGGGAAGCCGGATCGATGCTTCTGCCGCACATTGGCGGCCCGCAACTTCTGCCGCGGGAAAAGTTTATCGATTACAAGCGACCTAAGTTGCCGCGCAACGACCACTACGTGCAATGGGTCAACGCCTGCCTGGGCAACGATAAGACATCGGCCAATTTCGACTTTGCCGGGCCACTGACCGAGATGGTCTTACTGGGCGTGTTGTCGGCACGCTTTCCCGGCAAGAAGCTGGAATGGGACTCGACCCATCTCAAGGTCGCCAACTTGCCGGAGGCGAACCAACATCTGCGAACGACCTATCGAAAGGGCTGGGAGGTTGACTCGCTTTGATCGGAGCCCTGACTTCCGTGCAGTTCGGTGAAGCGGCGGCGGTCGGCACGGCGGTACTCTGGACATTTTCCGCATTGGCCTGGACATCCAGCGGGCGGTGCGTCGGGGCGTTGGCCATTAGCTTTTGGCGGCTCGTGTTGGCGATCGGCATGTTGACTTCCTACGGTTACGTAGTGCGGGGAATGGCTTGGCCCTCGGACGCCACACTGCGGATATGGCTGCTACTCGGCCTTTCCGGTTTCATGGGCTTTTTTATCTCCGACCTCTGTCTCTTCAAGGCGTTCCTCATCATCGGCCCGCGGCTCTCGCTGCTCGTAACTTCGCTGACGCCCCCGATGGTGGTCTTGTTGTCGTGGGCGTTTTACGGCCGCGGCTTGGACGGGCGTGTTTGGCTGGCGATGGCGATCACGCTCGCCGGAGTGCTGTGGGTGGCCCTCGAACAGCGCGATGGCGACGACCATCCGCACACGCGCCGGCAATTGCGTTTTGGAATCACTCTCGCCGTGGTGGCCACAGCGGCCCAATCGGTAGGCATGGTCTTGGCCCAGGACGGTTGCGCCCATTACGACCCCTCGGCTTCCGCTTTGGTGAGGATTCTCGGTGCCCTGGTGGGCTACTTCCTCCTCATCACGGTGCTGCGAAGGTGGCGGCCGATGCTCCATGCGACGCAGCATCGCCGCGCGGCGATCATCGTCCTTTTTGGGACGATCGTCGGCCCCTTTGCCGGCGTAACCCTCTGCATGGTCGCCTTGCAACATTGCCACGTCGGCGTCGTTTCAACGATTCTAGCCACGATTCCCGTCATGATCCTGCCCTTCTCCATTTTCCTTTACGGCGAACAGGTCAGTCTGCGGGCTATTTTTGGGGCCTTATTGGCCGTGGCCGGAGTGGCCCTGTTGATGTTGCCTTCAAACGATGCCGACGCCCCTCGCGGCAGCAGCGCAGGGGATCGATCAGTACCGTATCACTCTGCGCAGCAACCAGAAGCCCCAAAGCATCAATAGAAAGTTGCCGGCCCAGATGGCGACGGTGGGGATGGTGCCGTTTTTCGCGCCGTCGGCACCGTAGATTAACAGCGGGTAGTAGACGATCAGGATCGGCAAGAAGCAGAGGAAGAAATTGGTGAGAAACTCGCCGTTGCGAAGGCGGATGGCCATCGGTGCGCCAACCATCGCGAAGCAAAGACAGGCAAAGCCCCCCGACCAGCGGCGATGGGGCTCCGCTTGAAGTTTTAGCAGACGCGTTCCTAGCTCGCCGTGGTCGTTTTCAGCGACCTGCCATTGGATGCTACCCAAGTCGCTGAAATCGCCGCACGTCAATTGATAGGCTGCCTGTGCGGCCATCGTCTGTTCGTGCAAATCGATATCGGTTTGTGCTTTGACGATTGCGTCGGGCAGATCCCGCAAGGGGAGCGTCGTCGGAATTCCGCCGGAATTGTGAGCACGGCTGGCTTCGATCAAGGGAATCTCTTGTTCGTGGACATCGGGGAACTCGACGCGCAGCCGCCCACCCATGTCGATTTCGCCGTGGCGCAGGAAAACCTTGAGTACGCCTTGGGCCGGATCGCAACGCAACTCGGCCTCTTCGGCGGTGATCGTCAGGCGGGGCGATGTGCCGTGGCTTTGAATGCTGACGGTGACTCGCTGTAGCCGCCGCCCTTCGACGCTTTTCACATTGATCGAAAACGACGTCGTGCTGTAACGCTTTTGCGATTGCAACATGCTATAAGCAATCTCCTCGACCGCTTCGACCACCACTTGCGTGATGTTTTTCCGTCCCCACGATACGGCAATGTCGTTGAGCCATACGGAAACCAGGCTCATCAGAAAGGCGAAAATCAGGACGGGCCAAAGCAACACCATCGGCGAAATTCCCATCGCCTTGACCGCCACGATCTCGTTCGAGCCGGAGACCCGCGAGAAGACCGTGGTGCATGCTAGCAGCAGCGTCATCGGCACGGTGATCCGCAACGTCTCGGGAAGGAAGTAGGGGATCAGTCGCAAGGTGGGGCCGAGGGGCAATCCCTGGGCAGCCGCTTCTTTCCCGACGAAGCCAATAACGACCATCATCGTCATCGCCGTAACGGCGATGAGGAACATTTTAATGACTTCGAGGAGGACGTAGCGGGGAAGAATGCCCATAAAAATAAATAGAAAAAACCTTGCATGCGCTGCGGCGAGGCGATAGTGTCACCCCAATCGAGATGCGGGTCAAGGGCAATCTGTTGGCTGGAACAATAAACGGTAGGCCAAAACAGGCTTGCGCCGTTTCGGCATGGACGTGCAACAGCGGCCCTCCCTGCCGGAACTGCGCAAGCTTGGTCCGGCCCACCCACCGAACAACGCGTCAGTTCGACTTTACAGACGGCGACAGATTCTCCATACTATCTGTTTCCCGCCCTGGAGTCCGTTGCCGTGCCCACCTTATCGATGAATCAAACAACGACGTTCCGCTGGTCGTTCGAGGACGACGCGGCGCACTATGCGGCCGCGGGCATTCCCGCGATCGGCGTCTGGCGGCAGAAGCTTTCCGATTGCGGACAAGCGCGCGCGATGGAATTGATCGAGCATCACCGCTTGAAGGTCTCGCATCTTTTTTGGGCGGGTGGTTTCACGGGGAGCGAAGGACACAGTTACGACGAGTGCATTGAGGATGTGACCGATGCGTTGCATATTGCCGCCGAAATGGGAGCCGCGTGCTTGATCGTATGCAGCGGTTCTCGATCGGGCCATACGCTCAATCACGCCCTGCGACTCGTGCAAGGGGCACTCAACAAGCTTGCCCCGTTGGCCGAGGAACTTGGCGTGGTCATGGCTCTGGAGCCGATGCACAAGGGCTGTGCTGCGGAGTGTACGTTCCTCAACAGTCTCGACGATGCCTTGGCGGTGATCGAGGCGGTCAATAGCCCGCAGGTGAAGATGGTCCTCGACACCTACCATCTGGGGCACGATCCCGGCTTGGTCGAGCGGATTCCGCAGATCGTTTCCCATATCGCAATCGTCCAATTGGGCGACGCCAAGCGACCCCCGCAGGGCGAGCAAAATCGATGTCGCCTGGGGGATGGGGTCGTGCCGCTTCGGCAGATCGTGGCCGCGTTGCGAACGGCCGGATACGATGGCTACTACGATGTGGAATTGTTGGGT
>JANXOJ010000716.1 GCA_025353625.1 Planctomycetota bacterium
CCACGCCGGCCGATCCCAAGACCTGGTTCGCCAACAATGACTACGACAATTACCTGCGGACGGAAGACCACGTCGGACGCAAGGAATTCGTGATGGCCGATATGCGCGGCCCCGGCACGATCACGCGGATCTGGTCGCCCAACCCCAGCGGCACGATCCGCATCTATCTCGACGGCAGCGACGAACCGGCCATCGCGGCCACCATGGCCGACCTGCTTGGCGGCAAGCATCCGCTCTTCCCGCCGCCCATCGCCACGGAACTGAGCCGCGGCTGGAACCTGTACTTCCCCATTCCTTACGCCAAGAGTTGCAAGGTCACCAGCGACCACCGCGGGCAGTACTATCACGTCGATTACCGCACCTATCCCGCCGGCACGGCGGTGAGGACGTTTGCGATGGAGCAGGTGAAAGAGGCTGCGGAGAAAATCCGCAAGCTGGCCGGCGAACTGTCCTTGACGCCCGCGAAGGAAGACAAACGTGACGTGCTTAAGACCGAGTGTTATAAAATGTCATTGCCGCCAGGCGAAAGCGATACTCTTTGGAAACATCCCGAGCCAGACGCAGGCAATCCCAGTTGGCAGAATCCCGGGCCGGGCGCCATCGATTACTTCTCGGTAAATCTCACCACGAAAGGGTCGGTCGAAAAGGCCCTGCGAAAGGTGATCGTGCGGATGTCGTTCGATGGCGAAGACACCGTGGAAGCGCCGCTGGGCGACTTTTTCGGCGCTGGACCGGGAATCAACCATTTTGCCACGCTGCCTCTGCGCGTCGACTCGTCGGGCGAGATGGTATGCAACTTCGTGATGCCGTTCAAGAAAACGGTCACGGTGCGTCTCATCAACCGCAGTTCCGATACCATCGATTTCAGCGGCTGTGTTTCGGCCTCCACATGGAAATGGACCGATCGCTCCATGCACTTCCACGCCAAATGGAAGTGCGAGCACGACGTGCCCACGCGGCCCATGCGGGATTGGAACTACCTCACCGCCAAGGGTAAAGGCGTCTTCGTCGGCGTGGCCTTCGAAATCGACAACCCCGTCAAGGACTGGTGGGGCGAGGGCGACGAGAAGATATACGTCGATGGCGAGACTTTCCCCAGCCACTTCGGCACGGGCACGGAAGACTACTACGGCTACGGCTGGTCGAACCCCAAACTCTTCACGCACGCCTACCATAGCCAGTCGCGGTGCGACGGCCCAGTGACGTTCGGCCGCACCAGCGTCAACCGCTTCCATATCCTGGACCGCATTCCCTTCAACACCAACTTCAAGTTCGACATGGAGCTTTGGCATTGGAAGGACTGCAAGGTCAACATGGCCGTGACGGCCTACTACTACGCCCTGCCCGGCGCGACCGACACTTTTCCCAAGTTGGAAGCCAAGGACCTCGTTATCCGCCCCTTGCCGGAGGTCTCCGGCCTCCGCGCCGTGAAAGGCGCGATCGAAGGTGAATCGATGAAGATCCTCAAGAAAGTTGGCGAAGTCGGCCCACAGGACTGTGATGACGACAGCGGCGGGCAGCACCTCTGGTGGCACGCTGGGCAGAAGCCGGGCGACGAGTTGCAACTGGCATTCTCAGCGCCCAAGGCAGGCAAGTACCGCGTCTACGGCCGCTTCCTCAAGGCCATCGACTACGGCATCCTGCAACTGGCGGTCAACGGCCAGAAGGCCGGCGAGCCCATCGATTTCTTCCACGATGGCGTGGTCCACTCCGACGAGATGCTGCTCGGCACGTTCGACCTCCACGCGGGCCGGAATGTCTTCTCGGCCACGGTTATGGGCGCGAACGACAAGGCGAAGAAGGCCTATATGTTCGGACTCGACTATCTGATCCTGAAGCCATGAATTCTACTAATTCCCCGCATCGCCCGCCGCGTGATGGGCGAGCGCGGCCTGGGCGGAGCAACAGGCACCAAAGATGGGCAATTGCGGTCAGGTGGTGATTCAAGAGACGATTGGGCTGCGTCATTTGGCTTTCTTCGGGCGTCCTCGCGATCCAAGTGTCGACTCCAGTCCAAGTCGCGAGGCCGTCGAAGTCACCCACTCGGGACTTCCATGCGGGCAACCACGTCGAACGCAAAGGCGGATCCCGGCCAACTCCGCTTCCGTTTCGCATCCGTGTACGATCTGCAACCAATCGTTCGGACGCTGCATAGGCCAAGGTTGTATTCGCGGACAGCTCTGCGCCGGACGAAGTGCTAGTCCCAAACTCGACCAACGCCAATGTTCTGCGCGCGATACCAAATTCGCTCGCAGCGCGTTGCGCTCAACGTAACACATGACCCGATAAAAGTAATCGTCGGTTTCCACGGGGAAAGACCTGTAACGCCCCTTGATATAAGGAACCCAAGCCGACTTCGCGTCGATATTCTTTCCATCGCTTCATATACGTGTTGGTCAATTGCTGCATAAGCGCGGCGAGATCGCCATCGCGTTCCGGCCAGACGACAAAAATGCCAATGATTTGGCATCAGCGCGTAGGAACAAATTCTTATATGCCGCAAAGACAAAGTTTCGTCGAGCAGTCGCTCAATAGCTCAAAAAGGGTGCGGCGCCCCGCACCACGATTCAAGACGTGGAAAACCGTACCTCCAGGAGCATCTCGTGCGACGCGTGGCATGCCACGAATCTACCGAGTCCTCCTGAACCTGACAACTTTGGTGCCTGTCGCCTTTGCGTCTCCCCCAAGTTGTTGGTGTCGAACGGTTCGTACAAGCTGCTGCGAGATTCGGCATGTAAAGCCCGCTCGTAAAGCTTGTTGCTGGCGCGGTCGAAAGCGGTCGTGGAACCGACGACGGCTCTCTCGTGGCACCGTTTCATATTTTGTACTGCTGTTACCATCGCTACTCACTCGAAATCAGTGATGTCCCTTTTTTCCGCTTAGTGTCGACTTCTTCGCCGTCGTCTCGCCGTTGAGTTGCGAAGGCGCGAGAGCGTCAATGCTAGCGTTACAACAGTAACTGACAAGAGAACGAGTGGTATGAGGATAAAGATAGTGAGAAACCACATTTCATGGTCGCCTACAAAGGTCGCACGTTGTTAGAAGGGCATTCATTAGCTGGCTTATTCTTGCTGCGGTTTTCTATCACACTGCTTTCCATTCACGCAATCAACAACTATGGGTGGCAAATTGAATTTCGTGAATTTCAGTAGTTCCAAATTTGGGAAAGTGCTATTGGTGAACGCAAGGTCTTTCCAGTAAAGAACTTGGTGTGTAACAGCCCAGGTTCAATCAAGGAAGAGACCCATGCGTCCACAAACGGAGTATATCATCACCAAGTCTGAAGTCCATGCCTATGCCGAGGATTGGCTGGGCACGGCGCTTCGACTGGAGTATCAGGGGTACAAATGTTCGAGTTCGACGTTGCTCCAGATTCTGCTGATTGCTGCGGCGCGGGTCGTTTCCGTGTTTGCTGCTTGCCGCAGTCTGGCCGACGCGCCGACCGGGCAATGAACCCCAGGTAGTCAAGACGGGAAAGCAGTCAGGCTGTGGGGCAATAATGCCGTGTCGCGCCTCTTGATTTCGCGCCGCTTACCGGTTCTGATAGGGGCATTACGATTCCCGCCTATGCCTTTTTCTGGGATCCCGAAACCATGAAGACGTTCTTTTCCTGCCCTGCGATGTTGGTGATCGCCTTGTGTGCCGCGTCGGCCCGCGGGGGCGAAATCACCATGTCCGGCCTCTTGGACGACATGACGAACCTGGCCGCCATGGCCGAGTATTCCGACCCGCCCTACACGGCGAAGCAGTTCTCGTCCTACGACCGGGCCTCCACCACGCCGGCCGATCCCAAGACCTGGTTCGCCAACAATGACTACGACAATTACCTGCGGACGGAAGACCACGTCGGACGCAAGGAATTCGTGATGGCCGATATGCGCGGCCCCGGCACGATCACGCGGATCTGGTCGCCCA
>JANXOJ010000593.1 GCA_025353625.1 Planctomycetota bacterium
CTCGCCGCCAATCCGATTCAGCCGAATCGGCTCGACAATTCGAATCAGTTCACCATTGTCCTGGCCGGCCTGAACGGTTCCAGCACCGTGCCGGCCAGCGGCATCGACTTCAGCCATGCTCCCGGCTATCCGGTCGCCTTCCACGTTGAACCGAATACGCCGCTGCTGTACTTGGGCACGATTCCGCCGATCACGCAAACTGCATTTGTCGCCAGTGCGACCCGCTCCGACAACGACGGCATCAATCCGGCAAATCTGTCTAAACTCTTGCAGGGATCGTCGGTGATTAACCTTCCGGTGACGGTTACCGACATTGAGCCGGCGGGCACGACCGCCTATCTCAGCGTTTGGGTCGATGTGTCCGGCAACGGCAACTTTAGCGACGCTGGCGATCAAGTTATCGTGGACCAGGTTGTCGCCAACGGCACCAACCTCATCAGCTTTGCCGTGCCCGTCGGTACGAATCCGGCAACGATCAATTCCTGGCTGCGGATGCGCGTCAGCACGCAGCAAGGGTTAAGTTCGACCGGCGGAATGCCGTTGACGGCCACCACGGTCGCGGCAACCGCGCTACCGGACGGCGAAGTGGAGGATTTTGGCGTAAGCATCGTACCGCCGCCGGTGACATTAGGCGGCACGATCTATAACGATTACAGCAACAACGGCGCGCGCGATGCGGGCGAACCCGGTTTGGCCGGCGTCTTCGTCTATCTCGACTCCAACGGCGACGGCTCCTATGAAGTCGGCGAACCCTTAACCGGTCCGACGGATGCCAGCGGCCAATACAACTTAACGGTGAGCTTGCTCTCCGTATCAGGGGCAGGCGCGTATAACCTCCGCGAACAGGTGCCCGCCGGATTTAACGTCACGCAGCCCGTTGGCGGTGCATATAGTCTCAATATCGCCTCCGGCACCGGTTACGTTCCCAATGATTTTGGCAACCACTACACCCTGCCGCCGATTGTTAATTCCATCGCGCCGCAGACGCCGCCGGACATTAATCCGACCAACGCTAGCGTCGTTCACTTCCTCGTAACTTTTGTCAATCCGGTCACCGGCGTGGAGCTAAGCGATTTCTCGGTCGTGGCCTCGGCAGGCGTCACGGGAACGGTCTCTTCGGTCGTCCCCGGCAGCGGGACCGGCAGCGGAACGTTTGTCGTTACGGTTTCCGGCGTCTCCGGCAACGGCACGTTGGCAATCAAGCTGGCCGATCAGGGCGTCACCATTCAGGATTTAACTGCGCAGGCACTGACCGGCAAAGGTTCGTCGGCAGCCAATCCGTTTACGAGCACGGCCTTCACCATCGATCACACGCCGCCGACCTTCGTTCGGATCGATCCCTATACGACGCTGACGAACGCACTGCCGGTAACATCGCCGGTTAAATTTGCGGTCTATTTCAGCGAACCGGTGCTCGGAGTCGAACTCGGCGACTTCCAAATCGTATCGTCGTCGAATATTTCCGGTGCAACGCTAAGTCGCATCTATATCAGCACCGCCCCCGTGGCGAGCGGTGCCTCGCTGTCGTACACGGTGGAAGTGACCGGCGTGACGGTCGCACCCAATACCGGCAATGGCACGCTAGCTCTGAAACTTGCCGACCAGGGCACTGCCATCCAAGATTCGGCGACGAACCACCTCGCGGGACCGGGCTCTTCCGCCGCCAATTCCGTGACCGGCACGCCGCCGGCCGTGATCGACCAGACGGCACCGACCGTCAGCCTGGCGTTGGCATCGGGCCAAGTCAGCCCGGCCACGACGTTGCCGATTCACATCACCGTCACGTTTAGCGAGCCGGTGAACAACTTCAGCACTGCCGGCATCGATCTCAGTTCGAGCACGAACGGAGTTGCTGCGAATGCGACCGTTACACTCAACGCCATTAGCGGCAGCGTTTACGACTTGGCGATTGGGGGCCTTACCGGTTCCGGCAATGTTGTGGTCAAAATCAAGGCTGCGGCTGCCCGAGATACCGCTGGAAACAACAACGTCGCATCGGCACCGTTCACTGCGATTTTTACGACCACGCCCACGGTCACCATCGCGCGCTCCGCCAATCAGCCCGACCCCACCAACCACGGGCCGCTGAACTTCACGATCGAATTGAATCAGCCGGTTGCGGACTTTTCCGGCAGCAAGCTCTCGTTCGCCGGCAGCACGGCTCCCGGCACGTTGTCTGCATCGGTTACGTCGGGCCCCACCACCGTCGTCCGCAGCGGCGCGACGTTCTTCGACTATACCGTCGCCGTCGTCGGCATGACCGCCACCGGTCGCGTGCTGGTGACGATGCCGGCCAACAGCGTCCACAACGGCGTGGGGACGGGCAATGCCGTCGCCACCGGAACGACGAACAGCGTCTTCTACGATAGCGATCCGCCGGTTATCACGCTAAGCAACCCGGCGGCGAGCGGCAAGATTTCCAATACCGATCTCAATGCGCGGCACTACATCGATGTGTCGTATTCCGCCCAAGTCGGAGACGGCATCAATACCGGCACCATCACCGACGCGGCAGCCGAGTTCACCTTGCAGCGGTTGGGCCAGCCTTTGCTCGGCGTCAGCGTCAACGGAACGCCAACGTCCTTGGGCGGCGACAAGTGGCGCTACTCGTATACCGGCACCATTACGCCCGGCACGGTGAACGTGGTCTTCGCCGCGAATACCTTGCAGGATAATGCGGGGAACGTTAATACTGCCGCCAGCTACTCCTTCTCGGTAGTGTCGGGGATTTCGGTAAGCTCGACGACTATCGTCAAGCCAACTTCAGGCACCGCCAACGCCGTCTTCACCGTCAGTCTATCGACGACAAGTTCGACACCGGTTACCGTAAACTATCAAACGGCCAACGGGTCGGCGATTGCCGGAACCGATTTCACGGCCGTGTCGGGCACGCTGACGATTCCTGCGAATACGTTGTCCAAGACGATTTCCGTGCCGATCACCGGAAATCACATCAACAAGGGAACGCTTACGTTTGCTTTGATCTTTTCCAACCCAGGCAACGCGGCTTTCAATAACGGAGCAACCACGGCATCGGCAACCGGCACCATTACCCAGCCAGCGGTCCAAATCGTAGCAGCCTTGCCGGCGACGGCAACGAAATCTTCGGCAGCCGTCGCGGTCCCTGTGGCCATGCTGGCGGACATCGCGGCCGCTTCGCAGCCGACGGTGGGCGTATCGTCCACTGTGAAGCAGCGAACCGCCGTCGATGCCTTCTTTGCCTCGCTCATGAGCGTCGGCCCAACGAAGTAGGGAACGCCCCTGTGCGGCGTTCCCAGCGGTGATTCCTCTGCGGCCTTACGAAAACGTTCGGAACGGCATGGAGGCAGGTTGCCTACGGATACGGCCAAGTAAACAGCCCATGCCACCCAGGCACCCCAAAGTTGACATGCCTGCCAGCGACTTGGCAATATGGGCAGCATGAGGCGACTTGCACTATCTCGCAAAATCTCCCTTTTATTCCAATTCCTCTTAGTATTTGGATTGCAACGGGTCGATATTCTCGGTTAGTCAGATAGGTTCTTACGTTTCTACCGGATTTCCGGGGTTGAATACGACCGAGACAATTTTGCAGTTCGTGGGCATCAAGGGGAAAACCATGGCGAAGAGATTTTTCTTTGCAACCGTTGCAGTTTTGATGGCGATCCATGCCAATGCTTGGGGCCAGGGCGATGGGCCCTATGGACAGGCCGGCGGGCCGAATCCCATGCCCTACGGACCGAACGTGGGACAAGCTCCCGCGTCCTATGGGCCGATCGCGGGACCGGCACCGATGCAATCCGGTGAATCCGACGGATCCGGCATGGCTCAGGCCAGCGGCCCCGCATACAACGGCAACGGTAACTGCAACTCGGGCAATTGCGGCTCGGATTGGCAGTTTTTCGGCGAATACCTTTACATGCGGCCGCGGAATGCCGAGGTGCCCTACGGCGTCGTCTTCAACGGTCCGCCCGACACGCCGACCGCCGTGCCGATCCAGGTTGGCCGACCGGGCGTTGCCGACATCAAATACGACGGATCGTGGCGGGCAGGCGTATCGCATTCGATCGACGAGTGCAATGCCGTGGTACTGACTTACTCGCACTTCCAAGGCGACGACCAGGATAACATTGCGACCGACGCCTTTCAGATTCGCTCGATGGTATCGCATCCTTCGACGCTAACTGCCGATCCGGCGAGCGCGTTCCTCATCGCCGAATCGACCTACAGCATGAAGTACGACTTGGCCGATGTCGATATTCGCTGGACGTTTGACGACGAGTGCGATACCAAGTTGAGCTTGGTCGGCGGACTTCGCTACGCTTCGCTCGTGCAGGACTTCGAAGCTCTGTTCACCTCTTCAATCGGCCAGCAGTTGGTGACGAGCCAGATTCACTTCGAGGGTGCCGGCCCGCGAATCGGTGCCGAGGGCGAACACCGCGGTTCCTCGGGAATGCTCGTCTACGGCAAGGCGATGGCCAGCTTCATCGCCGGCCAGTTCCGCGGGGCCTACAACCAAAGCGACAACTTCACCGCCAATATCGTCGATACCGGTTTCAACGCCCCGCGGATCGTGACCATTCTCGATGCCGAACTTGGCATTGGCTGGTCGACGCCGAACGACCGCGTTCGCCTCACGACCGGGTATATGCTCAGCGGCTGGTTCAACGTCCTCAAGACGAGCGACTTCATCAAATCGGTGCAGCAGAACGACTTCACCGGAATGAACGGCACGATCACTTTCGACGGATTCGTAAGCCGCGTCGAAATCCGCTTCTAAATGCGGTGTGGATCGGTTGGTTTCCAGCGGGACTCGCATTGCGAGTCCCGTTTTTTTTGCGCATCCCCTCGTCGGTGCGATCGACCGCATTACCATTGGGCTTGCGCCCTTCCGCTCCCATTGCCGTTCAATGTCATTGAAGCGGCACGGTGCAAGCCGTCCGGTGCCGGCTCGATCGATTGCAGGCACCATGCCGAGCAAAACTTGTCCACCCTCGGCAAATTACCCATTTTCTCTTGTGGTCGTTCGTCGAAATGGGAACAATACGCGATGCACGAAATGCCACGTCATTTTCAACTCTGTGGAGAAGAGTCAACATGAATCGATTTCCCTCGTCGTTGCTGGCACTCATCGCCCTTTGCGTCGGGTGCGATCTCAAGCCCGGCCCGATGCCGCCGGTGGAAACCTACTTCTCGCCCAAGGGCGGTTGCACGGAGGCCGTGGTTGCTGCCATCAACGCGGCGCAGAAGACGGTATTTGTCCAGGCCTATAGCTTCACGTCGGCGCACATCGTTCAGGCCCTCAAGCAGGCCCACGAGCGGGGGGTTGTCGTGCATATCATCATCGACAAGAGCAACCTGACGGAAAAATACTCGGCGGCCGACTTTATTGCCCACGCCAGCATTCCGCTGCTGATCGACGCACGGCACAGCATCGCACACAATAAGATCATCATTATCGACGGCGAGACGCTCATCACCGGTTCGTTCAACTTTACCGAACAGGCCGAGAAGTCCAACGCCGAGAACTTGCTGGTGATCCACGATCGCACGCTCGCCCAGCGGTATCTCGACAACTGGCACGACCATGAGGGACACAGCGAACCTTACTCGCCGCGCGGCGAGGTTGCCGACGAATCGACGAGCCCTCCCAAAAGCGAACGCAACGCGAGGCGGCGATAAATGCACGGATCGAAGCTCGTCGCGCTGGGGGGGCTCTTGGCGGCAATCGCCGTCGGCCTGGGTGCCTTCGGCGCGCACGGGCTAAAAACGCTCGTCGAGCAAGGCCGCTTCGCGGCCAAAGACTTCGATACGTTCCAAACGGCCGTTCACTATCAATTGATCCACGCCGTCGGCCTGGTTCTCATCGGGCTGCTTGCGAATGTGCGTCCCGGTCGCGTTTATGAAGCGGCCGGCTGGGCGATGTTCGTCGGCATCGTAATTTTCTCAGGCTCCCTCTATGCCTACGTGGCCAGCGGCAACAAGGCATTCGCCGTACCGGTGCCGATCGGCGGCGCGGCCTTCATCGCGGCTTGGCTAATGGTGGCGATTGCGGCGATGCAAAAGTAGAAGCATTCTTCAACTCAGTAGCTTAGCCCATAGCCGAGGGGGAACAGTGGGTCGTAGTTCTTATCGCCCGCATTGAGCGGAAGTTGCGAAATCGATCGCGGCCAGGAGTGCGAGAGCTTTCCGGTCGGCTTGAAATCGCCGAAAAGTAGATCGGCCACGCCCTGGCCCTCGGACCCCGGCAGCCAGGCGGCCAGGAGTGCATCGGACTGGGCCGGAATGTCGCCTAGTATCACCGGCCGCCCGGTCAGCAGGACAACGACCAGCGGGATGCCAGTTTTCTTCATATTGGTTAGCGTTGCGAAGTTTTCTTTGGCCAGGACGAGATCCGCACTGTCGCCAAAAAACTCGGCATAGGGTTTTTCGCCGATCACCACAACGCCGACGTCGGCCCCTTCCGCCCCTTGGCCGTCGTTCGAGTAGGTCACCTCGGTCCGTGCGGATGCTGTATTTTTGATGGCGGTCAGAATCGAGGTGCCGCCGGGGATGTGGTTTCCCATCGAGCCTTGCCAATCGATGGTCCATCCGCCGCACTGCATGCCGAGGTCGTCGGCTCCCGCGCCGGCGACGTGGATCCGTTGGGCGGTCTTTGCCAGCGGCAGCGTTCTTTTTTCGTTTTTCAGCAGCACGAGCGATTCGCGAACCGCTTGCCGCGCCACGGCTCGATGCGCGGCGGAACCGAATGTCTTTTGCAAACTGCGGTCGGCCAGGGGCGAACGGTTCTCATCCAAGAGGCCCATCGCGAGCTTCACGCGGAGAATCCGCGTCGCGGCGTCGTCCACGCGCGCCATAGAAACCTTCCCCTCGCCGACGAGTTCCTTGAGATCCTTGCAAAATAAGGCGTACTTGTCGGTCAACATCACCATATCCATGCCGGCGTTGATTGCCAATTCGACCGACTTCTTGTAGTCGTTGTTGCTGCCTTCGATCCCGTCGATGGCGTTGTAATCGGAGATCAGAAAGCCGTCGAAGCCAAGCTCCTGCTTGAGAACCTCCGTGAGCAAATGCTTTTGACCGGAACATTTCTGCCCATTCCAACTGCTGTAGGAAGGCATGATCGTGCCGACTCCGGACTCCAGCGCGGCGATATATCCCGGCAGATGGATGCTCCGCAGCGTCGCCTCATCGCAGCGGGTGTCGCCCTGGTCGAGCTTGCGATTGTCGGTGCCTTTGGCCGAACCGTACGCAGTGCCGCCGTCGCCGAGGTAATGCTTCGCACAGGCAACCACGGAATGCGGATCGGCCAGATGGGAACCTTGGAATCCGCGCACCGCCGCCGCGCCCAAAACCTTGACGAGATCGGGGTTTTCGGAATAGCCTTCGTAGGTCCGGCCCCAGCGGACGTCGCGCGGAACGGCCACGCACGGCCCAAAAACCCAATTGATGCCGGTGGCGCGAACTTCCTCGGCCGTGATCTGCTCGATCTTTTCCACCAGCATTGCATTGCCCGAGCAGCCGAGCCCAATGTTGTGGGGAAAAACGACGGCACCAGGAATGTTGTTGTGCCCGTGGACGGCATCGACGCCATAGATCAGCGGAATGCCAAGCCGCGTCTTGAGGGCGTGCCGCTGGTAGCCGTCGACCATATCGGTCCAACCCTTGAGGTTATAATCGGCCTTATTCTTCGGTCCCGATCCGCCGCCGCTCAAGAGCGAGCCCAAAAAGTATTTCTCGATATCGGCGGGATCTTTGAGCGCGCTCTGGTCGGGCTGGCACATTTGGCCGACCTTTTCATCCAGCGTCATCCGTCCCAGTAGTTTTGTTGCCGCCGCATTAAAAGACGCGTAGGTCTTCTGCGTTGTCTCGGCCTGGGTGGCCGGACTGGCGGCCAAAAACAGACCCGTTAGTACGATCGCGATGAGGGCCGATGCCCTGCCGTTGGAAAAAAAAGCGTTCACAGTCACACGGCCCCTTCTTAAACGTCGTAATACATACAAAATTCATACGGATGCGGGCGGAGCTTCATCGGCTGCACCTCGGTTTTCATCTTGTAATCGATCCAGGTTTCAATCACGTCCGACGCAAAAACATCGCCGCGAAGCAGGAACTCGTGGTCCTTGGCCAACGCGGCGAGCGACTCTTCCAACGAGCCGGGGGCCTTGGGCACTTTGGCCAGTTCTTCGGGCGCGAGGTCGTAGATGTCTTTGTCGAGCGGCTCGCCCGGATCGATCTTGTTCTGGATTCCGTCGATCATCGCCATGAGGATCGCCGAGAACGAGAGGTACGGATTGCAACTTGGGTCGGGGCAGCGGAACTCCAGCCGCTTGGCCTTGGGGCTGGAACTGTACATGGGAATGCGGATCGACGCCGAGCGGTTGCGTTGCGAATAGGCCAAGTTGACCGGCGCTTCATAACCGGGGACCAGTCGCTTGTAACTGTTCGTCGTGGGGCAACTGAAGGCCAAGATGGCGGCGGCATGTTTGATCAGCCCGCCGGCGGCGTAGAGGGCCATTTTACTCAATCCGGCATAGCCGTTGCCCGCAAAGAGCGGCTCGCCCCCTTTCCAGATCGAGGCGTGCGTGTGCATTCCGGAGCCGTTATCGCCGAAGAGCGGCTTGGGCATGAAGGTGACGGTCTTGCCGTTCTTCCTTGCCGCGTTCTTGACGATGTACTTGTACATCATTACCTTGTCGGCCATCCGCACCAGGGTGTCGAACTTCATGTCGATTTCCGACTGCCCGGCCGTGGCTACTTCGTGGTGCTGGGCCTCGACGCTGATGCCGCTGTCGATGAGCGTCTGCATCATCTCGTTGCGGATGTCCATCATCTGGTCGGCGGGCGGCACGGGGAAGTAGCCTTCCTTGTAGCGGAGCTTGTGGCCCAAGTTGGGATGCTCCTCGCTGCCGCGATTCCATTGGCCTGCCACGCTGTCGATGAAGTAGAAACTGCTGTTCGGCGTCTGGTCGAAGCGAATGTCGTCGAAGATGAAGAACTCCAACTCCGGCCCCATATAGCACGTGTCGCCAATGCCGGTACTCTTCAAGTAGTTCGCCGACTTGCGGGCGATGTTGCGTGGGTCGCGGGAATAATCGTCGCGGGTGATGGGGTCTTGGATGTTGCAGATCATCGATAGGGTCGGCAGCGCGGTGAAGGGATCGAGCGCGGCCGTTTCCGGCTGCGGGACCACCAACATGTCGCTTTCGTTAATGGCCTGCCAACCTCGGATGCTGGAACCGTCGAAGCCCAGGCCGTCTTCAAAGACATCCTCGACCAGCTTATCGACCGGGATGGTGAAGTGTTGCCAGGTTCCGGGGAGGTCGATGAACCGTAAGTCCACGGCCTTCACATTTTTTTCGCGGCACAAGGCCAAAACTTCACGTGGAGTCACCGTTTTTTCCTTTGCACAATGTCCAGATTCGTTTCGATTGCGGATTCTCCTAGCCACCGCTCGCTAAGATATTATAGAGCAACGAGTTGCGATATTCGATACCCGTGGCGAGAGGGAATGGAGATTTTTTGAACCACCCTGAAACTGGGTAAGAAGCCGAGGGAAGCGGGGCGTGCGATCAATTTTTGGATCCCAAATCGGGGCCGATTTCCCAAAAAACGGGGCCGCCTTGGCGCTACCGCTTGCCAACGGTACGTTCAAGCCTCACACTAGACCTTGTCGGAATGCGAGCTTCGTTTTAAGACGACGCATCGTTTTGGATTCTTGCGGGAGAAAGCAAATGATCGAAGGCCTGGCGGCAGGGAGCATGGATTGGGACGCAATTTATCGCGAAGGAACGCCCAGTTGGGAAACGGGGATTCCGGCGGGCGAATTGGTTCGCTTTATCGACAGCAAACGGATTGGGCGCGGCAGCGTCTTGGACGTCGGCTGCGGCACGGGTGCCGATGCGGTCTACATGGTCCGTCGCGGACTGGAAGTGACGGCGGTCGATAGTTCCCCCACGGCTATCGAGCGTGCCCGCGTTCGCGCGGAACGGGACGACGCCTTGCCGCGTTTTGTATTGGCCGACTTTTTTGAGTTTGCGTCAATCGCCGGGACGTTTGATTTTGTTTACGACGCCGGCTTTTACCATTATGTGCGGACGGTTGCGCTCGACCGATATCTCGACGGCCTATGGCGCGTGACGCGGCCCGGCTCGTACTACATGACGTTTGCCGCCGCACCGGGCGAAAAGCACGAAGGCGGCCCGCCAGCCGTCAGCAAGCGGCAACTCACCAACGAGCTTGGCCGGCTTTTCGAGGTCGTGCGCTTGGAGCAATTTCGCATGTTGAGTCCGATTGCCAAAGATGGCATTTTGACCTGGTCGTGTTTGATGCAGCGACCGATGTTGAAGAAATAAGAAGCGCGAGAAGCGCAACCTCAACGTCCCTTGCGAGCTTTACCAAGCGCGCCTTTGCTTAGGATTCCAAATAAACTACGATCCGTTCTTCGCCAATGACGACGCTGGCAGCGTCCTTTCGGCCAATTGGAGCGGCTTCTTCGTTCGCCATTCTGCCTACTCTAGTATTTTGTTGGTATAATATCTTGGCGAGAATTCGACTTCCGTCGTTACGAAAATCCCACCGAGAAACAGCCTGCCGTGCATTCCTGGCCTGCCCCACACCGACCGGCAATTATTACGAAGCTGGGCACTCCAGCCTTTTGCGCTGCCTTGGCAATCCTGGTCGGCGGCTACTCGGCTCTGCTCGCCGCCGCACCCGATTTTAATCGAGAAGTTCGGCCCATACTCTCGCGATACTGCTACAAATGCCACGGCCCCGACGAGGAAGCACGCAAGGCGGGCATGAGGCTCGATCTGCGAGCGTCGGCCATCAAGGCAACCGACTCCGGCAGCGTGCCAATCGTGCCGGGCCACCCGGACGATAGCGAAATGATGGCGCGCATCTTTGCCGACGACGATTCGACGCGGATGCCGCCGCAAACGGCGAACCTGGAGTTATCCAAGGTCCAAAAGGATATTCTCAAGCGGTGGATTGCGTCGGGGGCCGCGTACCAGCCGCATTGGTCGTTCGTTGCCCCTCAAGCTCCGACGTTGCCCAAGGTGAAGAATGCCCATTGGCCGCGGAATCCGATCGATGCGTTCGTGTTGGCAAAACTGGAAGGCCAAGGGCTGGCACCGTCGCGGCAGGCCGACCGCTTTGCACTGTTGCGTCGCGCGGCACTCGATCTGATTGGCGTGCAACCGACGCCCGCCGAAGTCGATGCGGTGTTGGCCGAGGTTCAAGCCGATAAGGGCGATGCTGGTGCCGCCTGGGATCGGGCCTACGCGAGGTACGTTGATCGACTGCTTGCCTCCCCGCTCTACGGCGAGCGGTGGGCGCGCCGCTGGCTCGATCTGGCCCGCTATGCCGATACCAACGGTTACGAAAAAGACCGGCCGCGAACGATCTGGCCCTATCGCGATTGGGTAATTCGTGCCTTGAATAATGACATGCCGTTCGATCGGTTCACCATCGAGCAGCTTGCCGGCGACATGTTGCCCGGCGCGACGGAATCGCAACACATCGCCACCGGCTTCCATCGCAATACGATGCTCAACGAAGAGGGCGGCATCGACCCGCTGGAGTATCGCTTTCTCGCGATGACCGATCGCGTCGGCACCACCGGCGCGACGTGGCTCGGCCTCACCGTGCAGTGCGCGCAATGCCACACCCACAAATACGACCCGATCACCCACCGCGAGTATTACCAGTTCATGGCCTGCCTCGATAACGCCGACGAGCCCGACCTCGACCTCCCCGCGCCCGACGCCGCGGCGCAGGAGAAAGCGCGCGCGGAAAAACTGGCGAAGCGGCTCGCGGAATTGCCGGATAAATTTCCCGTCGAAACCGGCGCGCAGTGGGAGCCGCTGAAGCCCGTCCGCATTGAAACCGCGAGCGGCGAGCAGGCGAAATTGCTCGACGACGGCTCCGCGCTTTTCACCGCGCCGGGCGCGGAGAAAGACACTTACACCTTCACCGTCGAAACGAACGCCGCGAGCGTGGGCCAGCTCCGTCTCGAAGCGCTCGCCGATGCCTCGCTGCCCGCCGGCGGGCCGGGCCGCGTGGCGCACGGCAACTTTGTCCTGACCGAAATCACGGTAACCGCCGCGCCGAAAAACGCGCCCGCGCAGACACAGCCGGTGAAGCTCGTGCGTGCCGAGGCTGACGCGGCGCAGCCAAATTTTCCAGTCGAGCAAGCCATCGACGGCCAGCCCGGCACCGGCTGGGCCATCCAAACGGAGGGCAAATGGAACGTGTCCCGCACCGCAACTTTCACGTTTGAAAAGCCCGTCGCCTTCCCCGGCGGCACGCGTCTGACCGTGCGGCTCGAACAGCA
>JANXOJ010000625.1 GCA_025353625.1 Planctomycetota bacterium
CGCGGGTTCATGCAGCCAGTCGCGAAATCTTGGAAGAATGTATCGCCAGCGGTGGCAGCATCACCGCCGAGCATGGCGTCGGTATCGAAAAACTCGGACTTATGGAAAAGCTGTTTGGCTTGGAGGATATTCGCGCCATGCAGCGCGTTCGCCAAGCATTCGATCCAGCAGGACGACTCAATCCGGGCAAGAAGTTTCGCAAGCCCGACGCCGCAGAGCTTCCCGGCAATGTCCAAGAGTTTACGGTAATGAATCGGGTTATCGACTACCAACCCGACGACATGACGATTACCGTCGAGGCGGGCATAACTTTAGCCGAATTGAATCGCCAGCTAGCCGCGCGACGCCAATGGCTGCCCATCGACGCAGCGAATCCGGAGCAAGCGACCATCGGCAGCATCATCGCCGCAAATGCATTTGGCCCGCGACGATACGGGTATGGCACGGTGCGGGATTATTTGCTCGGCGTGCGGGCCATCGACGGTTGCGGCGCGGCATTTTCTGGCGGCGGTCGCGTGGTGAAAAATACGGCCGGCTACAACATCCCACGGCTCATGGTTGGGTCGCTCGGAACGCTGGGCAACATTATTCAAGCCACATTTATGGTGCGGCCGTTGCCGGCCGAAGCTGCGATGGTGATTTGCGACCTGAGCGATTTCCGACTCGGCGAGTCGCTCCTTGCAAGCTTGGGCAAAAGTCAAACCCGGCCCGTTGCGGTGGAACTTCTGACCGGTCCCACACGGCCGAACTGCCCGTTGCCCGCGATGCCCATAAGCAGCAAATTGCGGATAATTGCCGGATTTGAAGGCCCGGCGGACGAAGTGCATGGCATGACTCTTGCCTTGTGCGAGGAATGGCGAGCCCTCGGCGGAGACAGTTTGACGACGATTCGCGGAGCTCGTATGGATGCGATATGGCATTGGCTCGGCGATGGCCGCATGATGATGCAGATCAATTTGCTGCCCAGCGCATTGGTATCTTTCGTGGAACAGCTTTCGCTCGCTATCCCCGTCGTGCCGATTCAAGCCCATGCCGGTAACGGCGTGATCGGCATCCAATCGCCGCTCGATGCGGACGCGGCCTTCGGCGACTTTGCGGCCCTCGTACGTAAAACGTTGCGTCCGATGGCGATTGCGGCTGGTGGCAACCTAGTGGTCCGCGCGGCACCGGACGGAGTTGAACTTACCCCCGCTGACGTTTGGGGTGCCGCTCGGCCCGGCTCGGCAATCATGCAATCAATGTGCGAACGATTTGACCCGAAGAATATCTTGAATCCCGGATGCTTTCCCGCATGAACTCCAACGGCTTCGAAACACCGAACGACGGCATTGGCAATCTGGCTGCGGGCGTGGACTACGACCGGTTGCTGCGTTGCGTGCATTGTGGAATTTGCTCGTCGTCGTGCCCCACCTACTTGGAGACGGGCGATGAGAACAACGGTCCACGCGGCCGGATTCAGATCATTCGCACGGTAGCCGAGGGGCGCGCCGAGTTGACGGATCGGATGCAGCGCAATCTCGATGCGTGCCTCGATTGTCGGGCGTGCGAGAGCGTCTGCCCGTCCGGCGTCGAGTACGGTCGAATCATCGAGCCCTTCCGCCAGGCCGTGGAAGAGGCCGATACCCGAGTGGAGAAACGCCTCGACCTTTTCCGTTGGTTCTTGCTCAACACGTTCCCATACGCCAACCGTATGCGGCGGATCATGGGGCCGACGCGCGTTTTCCAACGGCTCGGCCTGTTTGCAGCGGCGGAACGGCTCGGTCTCTTCAAACTGCTGCCGGGTCGGCTGGGCCGATTGGCACCCCTCTTGCCGCCACCGCAGAGGCCGGGGCCGCGCCTGCCGAAATTCTTGCCTGCCGTGGGTCGCAAGCGGGCTCGCATTGCGTTCTTTGTCGGCTGCGTGGCCGATGCCATGTTCCGGCCCGTCCATTGGGCCACCGCGCGCGTGCTTCAGCAAAACGGGTGCGATGTGTTCGTTCCCACCGGACAAGGCTGCTGCGGCGCAATCCATCTCCACAACCGCGACAGCCTCGGTGCCCGGCAGCTTGCCGACGCCAACCTCGTTGCCTTTGAACTCGATCGCTTCGATGCCATCATCGTAAATCAGGGCGGCTGCGGGGCGATGCTCAAGGAATATGGCGACCACTGGAAAGACGGCTTGCAGCCGCACCGATCGCGATTTGCCGAGAAAGTGAAAGACGTTCACGAATTTCTCGATGCGCTGGGTGTCGTGCCCTTCAGCGGGCGGATCGAAGCGACCGCGACCTACCACGATTCGTGCCACCTTGCCCACGCGCAAAGGGTCGCCGCCGCACCGCGAAGACTGCTTGCCAAGATTCCGGGGCTGGATATCCGCGACCTGCCGGAAGCCGGAGTCTGCTGCGGCGCGGCCGGGACGTACAATCTGACCGCGCCGGAAATGTCGGATCGCCTTTCCCGCCGAAAGATCGAGAATATTATTAGCACCGGCGCGCGAATTGCGATTACGGCAAATGCTGGCTGCACGTTACAATTACAGCGCGAAGTGCGGCAGGCCGGCCTAGCGATTCAAGTCATGCACCCCATGGAATTGATGGACCTAAGTTACCGCGGCGAAAAGCTGGGGTGAATGAACGGGCAGTGTCGAGACTGTGGCATCGCGTTCAAGCGGACGTAACGTTTTGAAAAGCCACGGCAAGCCGTTGCACTCCAAGGAGCCTCAAGCCGCGCGCTCACTAAACGCTTCAATCTCCAGCCGTACAAGTTCCGTCACCAATTCGCCCGGCGATTGTGGGCGGCGCAGCGGGTCTTTCGCCAGCATCCGATGAACGAGGCCGGCGGCTCGCGGCGATATTTGCGGCACGATGCCGCGCAGCATCGGCGGCGCGGTCTGTTTGTGCGCCATTGCCAGTTGCTCCATCGTTTTGCCGTGGAAGGGCAACCGCCCGGCAAGCATTTGATAAAGCACGACGCCTAGGCTGTAGATATCGCTGCGAACGTCGATCTTGTGGCTAGAACTAACGTACTCTGGTGCCAGATACCAGGGCGTGCCGCGGATAGCCGAATGCGAGGCAACCGATTCATCGTGCCGCCGTGCAAAGCCGTCGTGCCGCCGTGCAGAACCGTCGTGCCGCCGTGCAAAGCCTAGGTCCAGCAGCGTCACATGCCCTAGCGGCGAAAGATAGATGTTGCTCGGCTTGATATCGGCGTGCATCCAACCGGCTTCGTCGACCGCAGCCATCGCCTCGGCCGTTTGCCGAGCAATCCATAGCACGGCTGCCGGATCGAGACTCTGGCCCGTGCGAAAATAAGCTTCCAGTGTGCTGCCCTCCAGCCAGGGCATGACGAGGAATTGCGGGTTGCGGTGGAGTTGAGATTCCAAGACGGCGATCAAGTGCGGATGCGAAACTCGGCGGCAGACCTCGGCTTCGCGGGCCAACATTTCGATGGCCATGGAATCGTGCCGCCGCGATTCATGCAGCATTTTGACTGCGTAAGCAGCCGGTCTGTCGGGGGAGGCATTCGCCGGGCGAGCCCGATAAACCCCGGCCCACTGTCCATGCCCGACCCGTCCCATCAAATGCCATGTGCCAACTTGAGGTACCATACCGAATCCATCGGATTTTTCGATGGGGTAAATGAAGGCAGTCTTGCGGACGGGTAAGCCAGGGGGAATGCGGTGGCTTATAGGCTAGATTTGGCTGTTTTCGCACGATTTTTGAGTTTTTTTGATTTTCTTGCTGGGTGCCCCTTGCAGAGGTTTCTAATGCTGGCATAATTGTGCAGATCAACATTGCGACGGCGAGCTGGGTAATTCAAGTTTCGCGGCATGTTGACCGATCTCTGATAACTCACGAGTTGGCGGCCTAGAGAGGCAAAATTATTTTTGCCGGACCTATTGACGCCGATTCGAGATACGTTAGAATGACTCGTCTCGCCTGAAACGACTAAGTTTCGGGTCGAGGCAGTTGGTTTGTTCTTTGACAATTTGATAGTGATAACCTCAATTCTGATTTTCAGCCAGTATAGACTGGTTTGAGAACGGTTTTTGGCTCTTGATTTATTTCAGGAGTACAAAGCCAAATAAGTAAGTTTGATTTGCCAGATTAGCTTTTCAAAAAAGCGTTCATGAACCTGCGAGAAGGAATTCTTGCAGGCTATCGAATAAAAAATTGAAGGGTTTGATCCTGGCTCAGAATGAACGTTGGCGGCGTGGATTAGGCATGCAAGTCGAGCGAGAATTTCCCGCAAGGGAGAGGACAGCGGCGAAAGGGAGAGGAACACGTAGTTACATACCCTCAGGACTGGGATAGCTCCGGGAAACCGGAGGTAATACCAGATAACATCTTCGGATCAAAGGTGTGATTCCGCCTGTGGAGTGGACTGCGTCCTATTAGCTAGTTGGTGAGGTAACGGCTCACCAAGGCAATGATGGGTACGGGGTGTGAGAGCATGCCCCCGCTCACTGGGACTGAGATACTGCCCAGACACCTACGGGTGGCTGCAGTCGAGGATCTTCGGCAATGGGCGCAAGCCTGACCGAGCGACGCCGCGTGCGGGATGAAGGCCTTCGGGTTGTAAACCGCCGTCGGAGTGGAGGAAATTCCGGAGGGTAATCTCTCCGGATTGACTAATACTCAGAGGAAGGACGGGCTAAGTTCGTGCCAGCAGCCGCGGTAAGACGAACCGTCCAAACGTTATTCGGAATTACTGGGCTTAAAGGGTGCGTAGGCGGCGCGGAAAGTTGGGTGTGAAATCCCTCGGCTCAACCGAGGAACTGCGCCCAAAACTTCCGTGCTCGAGGGAGATAGAGGTGAGCGGAACTTAGGGTGGAGCGGTGAAATGCGTTGATATCCTAAGGAACACCGGTGGCGAAAGCGGCTCACTGGATCTCTTCTGACGCTGAGGCACGAAAGCTAGGGTAGCGAACGGGATTAGATACCCCGGTAGTCCTAGCCGTAAACGATGAGCACTGGATTGGAGGGTCCTCCATAGCCTTCCAGTCGCAACGAAAGCGTTAAGTGCTCCGCCTGGGGAGTATGGTCGCAAGGCTGAAACTCAAAGGAATTGACGGGGGCTCACACAAGCGGTGGAGGATGTGGCTTAATTCGAGGCTACGCGAAGAACCTTATCCTAGTCTTGACATGCACGGATTAACTCCCTGAAAGGGGAGCCAGGCCTTCGGGTACAACGTGCACAGGTGCTG
>JANXOJ010000656.1 GCA_025353625.1 Planctomycetota bacterium
TTGGCTGGACCGCCTCGAAAGACCTGCAAATCGGCACGCAACTAACCACGCCCGACGGCGGGGCGGCGGTAGTCGTCGGCAACGTTGCCCACCTACTCGACCAACCGATCAACGTCTATAATTTCGAGGTCGAAGGCGACCACACCTACTTTGTCGAGGACAAAGCGGGCGGCGAAGCCGTTTGGGTGCATAATAATTGCGGTATCCAGGCTGGGGAGATTCATCCATATGGAAATTTCAAAAAGTTCCCAGGGGACCGTATTGAGGGACACGAGATTCTTCAGGCAGCTTGGTTTGAAAAACGGGGTATCTCAAATACTTGGAATCCTGCTTTGGCAGTCACGAGAGCCGAGCATAACGCGATCAACAATGCCCAGAGAGCGGCTGGCCTTTGGACGCCGGGGGCTGCCGCGAACATGACGCGAGTAAAAAATATTCGCGCAAATTTAGATATCCTTCGGAAGTTGGATTATCCTGAAGACTTAGTTCAGAAGCTTCGGAAGGCAGTTCTCCAATTTGCTCGTACCATCTAAGGTTCTGAAACAATTTCTCCATTGACTCGCGATCATGAATTCTTTGCATGAATCAAACTTGCCAGACGACTACTTAAATGTCGTGCGTTCCGGAGTTCTGGATCTCCATACGGGCGTACGTTTATCGGAATACAACTGGATGACTCTGCAAGAAATTGCTGGTTTTCAATGGCCCTACCAGTTGTCCGATCGTTTCGTTCCCTTTGCAAACAGTGCCGGAGGACATTACTTGGGCTGGTGGAAATCGGCCGACAGCAGTTCCTACGAGTGTGTGATCTTAGCCTATCGAGATAGCGAAGCGGAAGTCTTTGCTCCAGATTTTTCCGGCTTTCTCTATAGGATTATGCTATGGGAATGCTTCAATAATTGGTTTGCATTCCAGGATGACGGTAGCGTTGAAATGGTCGAAGCCATTTTACTACGCAATCTTGACTTGTTGAAACCTTTTCTTCGAGTTGAATGGGAGGCGACCCTCTCCGCAATAATTGCGAGAAAACCATTCCCCGGTAAGGGTCAAACTAATTTAAATCGCAAGGAGGAACGTATCCTGGTTGCAAGCGAATTCGGAAGTGGCTACATCAACTCGTATATCGATCACCACAATCCTCAGCTGCCAGTTGCCCCGCCGGTCTATCTCGGAACGACAACCGATGACTCAGGCGCATTAGTACCTGTTTTGGAGCGGGAAGATGAAGTGGTCAGAGAACTATTGAACTCGATTGATTTAGTTTGTATTGCGGCACGAAAGTTGATTGTCCTAGAACCAGCCGATACGCATGAACAAATAAGCAACAAAATCTTCGATTGGATGCAGACGTATCGCGATAGTAAGCCAACTGATAGTGCTGCGAACCAATTCGTTTTTACATTTGGCGATTTGTGGGGCGAGTCCTTTCGCGCCGGATTGGATTGGCACTGGGCGTGGATTGCAGTTGGTAAATGCGAACGCTATGGAATTATTTCTCCGTCGCGCAACTGCGCCGTCTTACCCCGTGATTGCCTTTGGGGATTGCTAAAGAATGGTCATTTCGGCACCCGTATGCGGACCATTTACTCTGCGGCAAAATTGGGGCAGTGCATTAACGATCCGCCGTACTGCTATGCAATTAGTGGCTTGCTACCGGGGGAGTCACCGGCAACATAAGTGCAGCGTAGAAATATTGAGCATTCGCGGTCCCAAAGTGAATTAAGGCACCAAGGGCTTTTTTTAAGCTTTTTATAAGAAGTATGGAAATGGCAAGCATCTCGACGCTTTTCTTCGTAAATTGACCGAAACCAAACTGCGAGGGATCAAGACATGAATCGCATTGTATGGATGTTACCCGGCGTT
>JANXOJ010000664.1 GCA_025353625.1 Planctomycetota bacterium
ATCTCCTAATCGCAGCCCGAATCAACATTTCCACGGACAAGGAGCCTCCTTATGGCGTCGCAATCATCGCATTCCAATTCCTGGCTGGGCCGATTTCGCAATGCACTACGCCGCAAGCAGCGGGCGTCGAAAACGAACCACACTCGTCGTGGGCTCCGTTTTGAATCGCTCGAGAGCCGCTCGATGTTGTCGGCGACCGTGCTGCCGACGGCCAGCGGCATTGTCTACAAGGATTTGACCGGCAATGGCCTGACCGCCGACGATGCGCCACTCTCCGGGGTCTCGGTGAGCCTGTTCCGCGACGGCGGCGATGGCGTTTTTAACGGAAAGAATTTCGGCGGCGACGATACGCTTTTCGGCAGCACGACGAGCGACGTCAACGGCAAGTACCAATTCCCCAACTTGACTGCCGGCACGTATTTCGTGCAAGAAGCGGGCGTGCCGGGCCTAACGATTCCCGCAGGGCAGGGAGTCGTCAAACTGGTGGTCACGAATGCCGACACGCAGGGCATTCCGGGCGTGGCGATCGACACATTCAACGCAACATCGCAATACGCCAGCGGTTCGCTCCACACGACCAAGACGGGCACCTCGTCGCTGTCTGCGCCGGAAGCCATTGGTGGACACCGCAACCTGTTCGTAAAGCTTGAGTCGCCGACGGGGTCCGTATCGCTAGGGGCAAATTCCGATGTGCCAGGCGCGCTCGACTTCGCATCGAGCTCCGCTGCCAACGGTGCGTTCTCGGTCAACTGGGACGGCGGCAACAGCAGCCCCGGCGTACTCGATACGACCGGTCTCGGCCAAGTGGACTTGACCACTCAGGGAAGCGCGACCGGCATCAAACTGAACATTTCCGCCGACCACGACAACGGGAATATCAGCCTGAGGGTCTATAGCGATTCCAACAACTGGTCGTCGGTCACGGTGCCCTTACCCAATACGATCGATGGCTCGCTGAACGCCAACGTCTTCGTGCCATTCGCCAGCTTTTCGGTCGGCGGCGGTAGCGGCGCCAACTTCGCTCAAGTGGGTGCCATCCAGTTGAGTGTTACCGGGGCAAATGCCAACGACGGCCAGATCGGGCCCGTGGTCACGGCCGGCCCGAAAGTCTTCGCTGCCAATTTTGCCAACTTGTCGCAGGCCGATCTCGGTGTCGTCAAGTCGGCTTCGCCTAGCTCGGCCACGGCCGGTGGGCAACTGACCTACACCTTCACCACGACAAACTACGGTGTTTCCGGGGCCACCGGCGTCGTTTTAACGGATGTTCTGCCGCCGAGCGTCCACTATGTCTCCTGCACGTCGAGCCAAGGCAGCGTGTTCCTCAATAACGGCACGTTTACGGCCCAATACGGCAGCCTAGCCAACGGTGCAACTGCCACGACCACGATGATCGTGACCGTCGACGCGGGCACCTCCGGTAGCATCACCAATACGGCCACGGTCGCCGGCAACGAAACCGATCCGAATCAAAGCAACAACACATCGACCGTCGTGACGCCGATCACCAAAATGATCGACTTGGCAATCACCAAGACCGCAACGCCGGAGCCGGCCAAGGCCGGTGGACAGCTTACGTATACGCTCAACGTGGTAAACAACGGCCCGGCCAATGGCACCGGCGTAACGCTCACCGATGCCTTGCCGGCGAGCGTCCACTTTGTTTCCTGCACGACCAGTCAGGGCAACGTGTTCCTCAACAACGGCACCTTCTCCGCCCAGTTCGGCAGCCTCGCCGTGGGAGCAACGGCGACAACCACCATCCTCGTGACCATCGATGCGGCCGCAGCGGGCACGATCACGAACACGGCCTCCGTGGCCGGCAACGAAACCGAAACCACGCTGGCCAACAACACGGCCTCCGTGAACACGACGGTCCCCGCGAAGATCATCAATGCCACGCCCGACCTTCGCATTGTCAAGACCGCCTCGCCCAACCCGGTGGCCTATGGGGCAAACTTGACCTATACGCTTGTGGTCAGCAACAACTCCATTACCCCGGCGACGGGAGTAACGGTCGTCGACACGCTGCCCGCCGGCCTGAACTTGGTATCGGTCGCGACCACGGTCGGCAACGTATCGCAATCGAGCAATAGCGGCTCGACGATCAGCCTGGGCAACATGGCCGGTCAGGCGACGGCCACGGTCACGATCGTGGTCAACGTCACCAGTGCCGCCGCCGCCTCGTTGCTCAACACGGCCACCGTGAACGGCAACGAAACGGACGCCAACCCGAGCGATAACACTTCGACGGTTCTCACGCCGGTGACAACGCCCTCGCAGCCGACACCGAGCAAGTACTGGTATCTTGGACGGTAGCAATCCGGTGCGTTCTCGCAAGCAAACCGATGCGGTTCTCGGTCGTCTGACCGTCGCGGTTGCGGTTGGCGCGCGGTCCGGGACCAGCTTCCGTCGTTGAGCATTGGCTCGCCGTCGTGCTGAAATTGCGCTATAATAGGTGCCTCACCGCCAAGACCTAAAGACCAAGACCAGAGGCCTGCCTGCAATGATCGTCGTAATGAAGAAAGGCGCAACGCGCGAAGAAATCCAACACATGATCGAGCGCGTCGAGCAGCTCGGTCTGAAGTCGCATCCGATCTATGGCACCGAGCGAACCGTGATCGCGGCCATTGGCGAGAAGCGCAGCGACCATCGTCAATCGCTCGAAAGCGGACCCGGCGTGGCAGAGGTCGTGCCGATCCTTGCACCCTATAAGGTCGCCAGTCGCGAGGTCAAACCCGAGCCGACCGTGATCCGCGTCGGCGGCTTTACCGTCGGCGATGCCCAGATCGGAATGATTGCCGGCCCTTGCTCCGTCGAGAGCGAAGAGCAGACGCTGACGACCGCGCGTGCGATCAAAGCGGCCGGGGCGACGGCACTCCGTGGAGGTGCCTTCAAGCCGCGAACCAGTCCCTATAGCTTCCAGGGGATGAAGGAAGATGGCTTGAAAATCTTGGCGACCGCTCGGGCGGAGACGGGGCTGCCCATCGTCACCGAGGTCATGTCGGAGAACGACGTGAAGCTGGTGGGCCGCTACGCCGACATCTTGCAAATCGGTGCCCGCAACATGCAGAACTATCGCTTGCTGGAAGCGGTCGGCGCCGAGGGCAAGCCGGTGCTACTGAAGCGCGGTCCTAGTGCCACGCTGGATGAGCTATTGTTGGCGGCCGAGTATATTCTCGACGCCGGCAATCCGAACGTGATGCTCTGCGAACGCGGCATCCGCACCTTCGAGACGCACACGCGATTCTCGCTCACCTTGGCCTCCGTCCCCTATCTGCACGACCGCACGCATTTGCCGGTGGTCGTCGATCCAAGTCACGGCACCGGCCATACGGTCTTGGTCGCGCGAATGGCAGCCGCCTCGATTGCCGCCGGTGCCGACGCCCTGATTATCGAAGTCCACCCCGACCCGGAGACGGCCTTGAGCGATGGTTATCAATCGTTGACGTTCAAGCAGTTCGCCGAGCTAATGACCTTGTGCCGCAAAGTAGCGGTCGCGATGGATCGGGTGATGTAGGGCCGGCTTGCCGAGCAGACGCAAGCGACGGGCAGATCGAAAAATGGAGGCCGTAAGAGTTTGTGTCAACGGAAGCGGCATGGCCATCTTGGCCGTGTCTCTCCACGGGCTGGAAGCCGGGCCACAAAATTCCGTACAGGCCCGAATATGCTAATGCACCGTTGCCGAATCGATTGGCCTTGGGTGAGTCAACTATTTGAATCTCTGACTGCTATCTTTCTGTCGTTCATCGTTCTGTCTTTCCCCTGCCCGCCGCGATGTTAGCACCCTTGGGCAAAAACTTGAAGACCTCAATATAATCGTCGGCCTTCTTCTGCCCCTCGGACTTATCGTAGGCCGCAAACGGATAGGTATCGTAGGCCACCAATTCCAGATTCCTCTCGGTTTGCATCGCATCGAGCCACCTTTGGCGAGCCTGCGGGTCGGGGGCGGGGGACTCGCGTTCTTCGATCGGCGAACGATACAACACGCAACGCAGCGGCCGCGTGGACGAGATGTTCGACCATTGTGGCCGTTCGCCTCGGGCGTGCCGCGGCGAGTAGATTCGCTGGTTGCAAAAGTAGAGCGACGACCAGCCGCAGTTGAGCTTATCCGGCGACATATCGGTCTTCATATCGGTCTCGCACGAAACCAATTCGCCGTCGTGGGCCAACTCGAACCAGAACCACTGGGCAAACTCGCGAGCACGAAGCGTGGTCCCCGATTTATAGGGATGCGTTATGTCGCGGATCCAGGACGTGAGGCCAAGGAGGACGAGGAGACTTAGAACAATCAAAATGCCCTCACCCCCGGCCCCTCTCCCGCTTCCGCGAGAGGGAAGATGGCTCGCCTCCTTCCCGAGTGCGGGCGAACGACGCTTGCTGCGTTGTGCGGCAATCCACGTCGCGAAGGCCGTTAGCCCCAGGGCAATCAATATGCAGAATGCGGGAGCGAGAAAGAGCGTCATGCGGGCGTGGCCGCCATAGGGGAATTTATGCAATGCCGCAGCGATGAAATTTAAGCCTAGCGGTGTAAGTAGGAGGAACATCAGCAACCATGCTCGACGCCGCACGAGCACCACAAGCCCGGCAATGAGACAGAGTAGCGAAGCCGTGCTGCCAAAGTTTGGCCCGCCAATTGGATAGCCCAACATTGCACCGGCATGGGTTTTCAATAGCCACAGCGGCAGTTTGAGTGGCTGGGCGATGGGTGGAAATGTATCGGCCCAATGCGTGTCTTCCATCGTCTGTTGGTTCGTCGCGCCGACGGATGTCTTGCTGACGATCAAGAGGGCGGCGAATCCGGCGATGAGGATTACGTTAAAGACGAGCCAAGGCAACCAGCGAGAAAACGCAGCCGCTCGGACCCCCGGCCCCTCTCCCGCGAACGAGAGAGAGGAGGAAGTTGGCGCGCGAAGTGCGCCGAATACCGTAAGGCTAATTCCACCGGCTACGAAGATCGTTGGAAACGAATAACCAATTGCCGGGCCGACCATCGCGGCCAAGCACCACAGCCAGCCGGTTCGATCGGGCTGGCGGAGCCATTCGACGACGAGGGCCAACATCGCCAAGGCTATGAACAGATCGCAGCCATAAGGTTTTGCTTCCGCTGCATAGCGGGTCATGGGATAGGCAACGGCAAACAGCCCAACGGCGAACAGAAGCGAAATTCCGCGAAGCAACCGACCCGCTACGTGGCGGAATAGAGCGAGGCTGCCCAATCCACAAAGGAACGGGATCAGCCGCAGAACGTATTCGTTGAAGCCGAAAAGCTTAACGAGCGTCAGTTGCCCCCATAAGAAGAGCGGTGGAGCGACTTGGCAGTAGTGTAAAGGCTGGAGCAGTTCGCGATAGCCGCGATCGATGAGATTCGCCGAAAGCATCGCTTCATCTTCCCAAAGCGGGAAGCGGAGCATGTAGCGCGTCAGGCGAAGCACCAGCCCGAGAACCATCAGGGCGAGTAACCATCGCTGCTGGGCCAGCGGGGAGATGAGATGTTCCTCGCCGACAATCGGATCCAATGGGCCAAAGGGGCGATGGCCGACGGGTGGTGTGGCGACAGATTGCGACATGGGCGTCATCCTTGACATTTGGGAACCCCGCCCATAATAGCCGCGATGCGAAAAAAGGGGCAAGGGCAAGTCGCGTTCAATCCCTGTTGCGCAGTTTTTGCTGTTGCGCAATTTTCGCTGTCGCGCAATTTTCGCTGTCGCGCCGCTCTTGCGTCGCATCGACCGAACAAGTAGTATCCGTCCGCCGAAAAGTTCCGCTCGCCGCCCTGGGGACGGATGCGTCGCTTCAGAATCTCGTCACACAAAACACGTATTTGAGTTCAACATGCGATTTGCCCGCATTTTAGCAGCCTGCGCCCTCATTCTGGTTTGCCGAGCATCCGTGGGCCAAGAGTTGCCCGGCCCTGGTGCGGTTTACTCGATGCCTGCCCCCCCAACGTCACCGGGATCGTCACCGGAATCATCACCGGGATCGCTTCCCTACGCCAATCTACCGATGCCAACTGGGCAGCCAATCGGCCCGTATGGGGCGGTGAACCCCTATGCCGTGCCGCCGGGCAATGGGCCGGGTCAGGGAGTGCCTCCAACGGGTGCCGTCAACGCGATGCCGAGCGAACAAATTCCGCAGGTCGAATATGTTACGCCAAAAATCATCGACCCCAAGCCGGAGGAGCCGCCCCCGAAGATTTGGGAGGGCAGCTTCGAGTTCGGTCTCGATGGCACGGAAGGCAACAGTCAGAACGCCAACGTCCACTTGGGCTTCAAGCTCAAGCGCAAGACGAAGTCGGATACGATCAGTTCCGAGCTTGCCTATCACCGCAACAGCAATAACTCCACGGAGACGGCCAACGCCGGCTTGCAGGAAGCCAGGGCCGAACATACTTTTGGCGATACGCCTTGGACCTGCTTTATTCACGACACGCTCGACTACGACGAATTTAGTGCTTATCACGCACGAATTTCGCTCGACACAGGTATTGGATATCAGTTTATTAAGAACGATGCGACGTTGCTCATTGGCCGCTTCGGCGGTGGTGCGTCGAAAAATTTTCAAGGGCCAAAAACGGACTTCGTGCCAGAAATGGTCTTTGGCCTGGAAGGCGAATACAAGTTGAGCAAGAAACAGAAATTGACCTCATCGGTCGAATATCGGCCCGAAATTGGCGATTTCACCAACTGGCGCGTCGTGACCAAAGCGGGCTGGGAAATTCTTCTCGATGAGGACATGCACCTCAGCCTCAAGCTGGGCCTCTTGGATCGCTACGACAGCAACTCCGGCACGAAGCGTCCGAACGACTTAGACTACACGGCGACCATACTTTGGAGCTTCTGACCGCCGTTGGCCCGGCCTACCTAGCCTGCACTGTCTACGCTTCTTGCCGTTGCAACAAAAACGGCGTTCCTATTTTCCGCGATTCGTCTATTTTTTGCTCTTGACCTGATTTGGCTGCATCGTTATATCGGTAGGTAGGCCAGTTCACACGTTTTCAAGGAGCAAGGTTTGTAGTTCAAGGAGGATTGCATCATGCTGGTTCTAAGTCGAAAGCTAGGCGAAGCGATCGCCATTGGTGAGGGAATCACGGTTACCGTGGTGGACGTGCAGGGGGATCGGGTGCGGCTCGGCTTCACCGCCCCGGCCGATGTGCCCATCCATCGCCAGGAAGTGAAACAAAAAATTGAGGCCGGGCTTTCCGAAGTCGGCCAACAATAGTATAACAAACGACCATCCAAGCTCCGCTCGTTTCGTCGTTGATGGCGCGGGTTGAAACGCTACCTATCCTTACCGAGAGGGAAGGCTTCGTATCGTTTTGAACTGCGGGCCGTAGTAACGCTCGGGTCGTGCCGCGGAACTGCGGCCAAGCCCGATTCTGCACTTTCCTACCCACCCATAAAACCTTTCGGAGGACGCCGTACATGAGGATGTTTTTTCAAGAAGAGAACGAAAGCATTGTCATTAACGATGAAGTTACGGTCACCGTCCTGGAGATTCGCGGGGACGAGGTAATCCTGGGGATTGAGGCGCCTGAATGGGTGCATATTGGGGAAGAACTTGAATCGGAGCAGGCGGCAGCCGTAGTTCGACCAAGGTGACCGGCCTTGGCCTGGGCCATAGGGCTCTGGTCTTGGGGGTGCATGTAGGGCGGGTCGCTTGCGATTCGGGTTAGTTTCACCCCGATCCGGTCGCCTTTACCCATCTATTCGGGTAGGTTTTGCTCCGCTGGCGGTTGACGCTTGCAAGATACGATTTTTCTGGCCATGATAATACCGTGTCCCGTCACCGTCCGAGGAGGAGTTATCATGAAGCGAACTGTTCTATTGTTGGTCGTCTGTGTTTCAATTCTGGGAGGCGCGTGGTTGTCGCAAGCCGTTGTTGCCCAGGCCCCTGCCGATAAGAAAATCTCATTGACGCAAGCCGAGTGGGAGAAGCTGCTTGCCGATCGTGTCGCCAAGGCCGTGGCCGAGAAAGAGGCCACCTCGCCCGACAAGCAAAAGCCCGTCAGCGACGAGGCCATTCTCAAGGCGGAGAACTGGCACACCGCCACGTTCAACAAGGCTCAGTACGTCATCTACACCGGTCCAGGCCAGATCATGTTCCACCACTGGGTCGATGCGTCGTCCAAACCGGCTCCGAAGGCTGGCGGTGCCGGTGCCGCTGCCCCTGCCGGCAAGTAGGATTCGGTACTCCGCGTACAATGCGTCAAGTATTCCGGTTGTATGTGCCGATAAACTACCGTTGGCGGCGCGTGGCGGTCTGCCGCGCTTGACTTTTCACGGCACGTTTCTGCGGAATGCCATTGGCTCGCCAAGTCCGTCGCGATATCATGAAGATATGCTGGCGAGCGAACATACGTTCCTCGCCCGACTTATTATTTGGAGGATCGAACGATGAATGCCTCAAAAGTCTTGGTGGTAATGGTGCTCCTGGTCGTAGCTGCCGTGGGGGTGACCGCCCAAGCGGGCGGCGTTTCGATAGGGATTGGCATCGGCGTTCCCGCCTACCCGCACCATGCGCATTACTATCCGTACTATCAACCGTACGGCTATCGGGTCTATGTGGCTCCGGCCCCAGCATACTACTACGCGCCGACGCCGGTCTACGCGGTCCCGCCTCCCGCATACGCGCCCGGCTATGCGCCGGCTCCCGCCTATTATCCGGCCCCCGTCTATCAGCCGTCGGCCCCGCAACCGCAGCAATACTACTACGCGCCGGCCACAGTGCCGCCGCCGACGCCGGGCAACGTGCAGCCGACGTATGCCCCGGAGACGATCCCTCCCCCGTCGCCGCCCGTTCCCTCTTCAGGTTCAAGCTTGTAGAGCGTCCTTCCGGGAGGTTGCGGCGGGCGTGGATCGGAAACCCTGCTCCTACAAGGGCGACGGCAGAATGTAGGGCATGCGATGCGAAACGACCGGCATTGGGTCGGTTGGGCAACGAGTCGAACCCTGGAAAACGCATGCCGCCGTTCTCGATCAGTTTGCATAACGCACCGTTACCTGCTCCAGCCACCCTAGGGCGAGTTCGTCTGATTCGCCTCACGCCGCCGGGACGCGGCGCGGTGACAACTCTGCGCGTCGAGGGACCGGGAGCCTTGGCGATTGTCGAACAGAATTTTCATGCTCGAAGCGGACGGCCGTTAAGTGACTCTCCGCCGCTGCAGATCGTCGTCGGTCGGCTCGGAATGGAAGGCGAAGAGGTTGTCGTTCGGCCAACGTCGAGCGAAGTCGTCGAGTTGCACTGCCATGGGGGCCTTGCCGCAGTGGCCCGCTTGGAGGCGATCTTCACGGCCGCCGGATGCCAACTTCTCGACGGGCGCACCTGGATTGCCGAGCAGGAGGGCGATCCGTTTGCCGCTGCCGCGCGGCTCGATCTGGCCGAAGCCCGCACCGCCCGCACCGCATCCATCCTGCTCGACCAGCATCGCGGCGCATTGCGAAACGCGGTCGCGGAGATCGAGGCGTTGCTGGCCAACGGCAGGCCGGAAATTGCCAGGAAACAGGCGGAAGCACTCCTTGCCCATAAGGCCACGGGCAGCCACCTTGTACACCCGTGGCAGGTTGTCGTGGCGGGTAAGCCGAACGTGGGTAAGAGCAGTCTCATCAATCGCATCGCCGGTTACCAGCGGACGATTGTCCATAGCAGGCCCGGCACAACGCGCGACATTGTCGGCGTGCAAACGGCCCTCGATGGCTGGCCGGTAGAGATTTTTGACACCGCCGGTCTGCGGGAGTCCGACGACGAGATTGAGCGGTCGGGCATCGCCTTGGCTCGGCGTAAACTTCGCGATGCCGACCAGATCGTACTGGTCTTTGACGCTTCGGCAGCCTGGACGGCGGCCGATATGGCACTGGCCGCCGATTACCCATTGGCCCTGAAGGTTTACAACAAGATCGACTTACCGACCGCAGGCGACGCGCGGCCGCCAGGGCTGGAAGTCAGTGCTTTGAACGAGTTGCACATTGAAGCCCTCTGTCGGGAAATTGCCGCGCGGTTAGTCCCGAATCCGCCCCTGCCCGGCACTGCCGTACCATTCCGATCCGAGCAGGTTGAGCAGATACAGAGTCTGATGGATCGCACGAAGTAAGATTCTGGATGCACGAACCGCATTTGTTCAACCTCTCTGGCGGGCATTCTTGGCAGGCGTGGAAAAAAATTTGGCCAACTGATTGCGGTGCAGCGCGCGAATTCCTATTGACAAATTTTCTATCCATAGTATGAAGATACCATTGAGGACGGCGCGCGTTGCTGACTGGCAACGAGAACGCGCCGTTGGGAGGGCATACCGATGCGCTCCCGGCCTTCCTCGGGCCAACGCCCATATCCAGGTGGTCTGGATCGGCGAACTTCATGGAGTTTTTGAGAATGAATGATTTCGATCTCAGTGCGTCGTCCGTATCTCGTGTGGAAGTTGACGAAGAGCCTCCCGATCGACGCAGCCAGAGTTCCACTTGTCACAAAAGTCCGCCGAATCAGCAGCGTCTCTGGCCGCTAGCCCTCCCTGAATCGGTTGCCCGCTCCACAACGGCGGTGCAAGAAATCGCTCTGCCTGCCGTAATTGCCCGAGTTTCACGCGGTTCTGCGCGTACCAAGGCGTTTCGTCGGGCTTTCTACCGCGATATCACCGATAAGCAGTGGAACGATTGGCGGTGGCACGCTCGCACCCGCATCCGCACCCGCGAGCAGATCGAGAAAATGCTCGTTCTCTCGGATGACGAGAAAGAAGGGCTCGACCGAGCGGGCGAAATCCTGCCGGTCGCCACGACGCCCTACTATATGAGCCTGATCTCTCGGGAGGATGCCAATCAGCCCTTGCGGCGGACGATTATTCCCACGGCCAGCGAATTTACGCAGACCCGCGGCGAATCGGCCGACCCCTTGGGCGAGGATCACGACAGTGCCACGCCGGGGATGGTCCACCGCTATCCCGACCGCGTTTTGCTGCTGGCCCTCGATTTCTGCTCCAGCTATTGCCGCTACTGCACCCGTTCGCGGGTCGTCGGTCAGGGCGATATCGTGCCCAACGAGGCCCGGCTGAAGCTGGCTTTCGAGTATCTCCGCAACCATACGGAGGTCCGCGACGTGCTGATTTCCGGCGGCGATCCGCTCTTTATGAGCGACGATAAGCTCGATTGGATTCTGACGAACCTGCGGGCGATCCCCCATATCGAGTTCGTCCGCATCGGCACGAAAATGCCCGCCGTGATGCCCCAGCGGATCACGCGGGACTTGTGCAAGATGCTCCGCAAGCATCATCCCTTGTGGATGAGCGTGCATTATGCCCACCCGGACGAATGTACGCCGGAATCGTACCAGGCCTGCGCCCGGCTGGCCGATGCGGGCATCCCACTCGGCTCGCAGACGGTGTTGCTCAAGGGCATCAACGACAATCTTGAGACGATCAAGACGCTGATGCACAAGCTGCTGACGATGCGGGTTCGGCCGTACTATTTGTACCAGTGCGACCCAATCACCGGTTCTTCCCATTTTCGCACCCCGGTTTCGACGGGGCTGAAAATCCTGGAGGGCCTGCGTGGGCATACGACGGGTTACGCCGTGCCGACGTTCGTGATCGACGCCCCCGGCGGTGGCGGCAAGATACCCTTGCTGCCCAACTACGTCGTGGGCCGCGATGGCGAAGACCTCATGCTGCGGAATTTTGAAGGCGGCACCTACCGCTATCCGGACCCGGCGGGCAGTCTGCCGTAAAGCACCGCCCTCTGGAGTCAAACGTATTGGGACCGGCACGGATGCTTGGTCCTGCCGTATCGGCAGACCGCGAGGGAAGCGGCGCGGCGCGAGGAAGACAAGTTCTCGCGGTTCGTCGCTCCCTCGCGGTTCGTTTTTTCGCCCAGCGACCGATTTGGCCTCTGAGTGCTTGACGAAGGATTGAGAGCCTTCTACGACTTCCCCGCCGAGCACTGGGGCCACTTACGGACGACGAACCCCATCGAGTCCACCTTCGCCACCGTGCGACTGCAAACCAAGCGAACCGAGGGCAGCGGATCGCGTGCAGCTTGTCCGGCAATGGTCTACAAGCTGATGCAATCCGCTTCCAAGAAATGGAGAGTCCTCAACG
>JANXOJ010000009.1 GCA_025353625.1 Planctomycetota bacterium
GCTTTCGGGTGATTTGGCTTTCCTGCATGGTGTAGGTGCCGCCGCGTAAGAATACGGTATCGCCCGGTTCCGCCGCCTGTTGGGCACGCGGCACGGTCGCGAACGGGCTTTCCTTGGTGCCGATGTTGGCATCGTTGCCGGTTGGGGCGACGAAGTAAATGGCCGCGTGAAGGCTGCCGCCAAGCCACGGCAGTAACGCAAATAGTGCGGAAAAAGTGACGCGTCTGATTCGATTTTGCATTGGATTACCCCTGGTTTCCCACGCGGAGCGTACGAACGAGTTATATTATAACAAGTGACTGACAAGATTGTCCCAGCCATCGCCAAAATTGAAGTACCATTCCAAGTTTTTACGCGAAACGTCTGGACGATTTGCCTTAGACGACTAGAATGGTACGCAAGTCGAAATCCACACCAAACCAGGAACGGCCTGAACGAAGCTCGGGTCGGATTTATGGAAATTGCTACGAGTTGGCGGCCAACAACCCCTGCCAGCAGTTCGGCAGATGATCGTTTGCTCCGCCGCGACGTGCGGCTGCTCTGTTGGGAGCTTGCCCGCATGGTCCGCGAGCACGGCACAGGCAACTTGCTCGATCTCTCGGAAACGCTGCTACGGCTGGCACAGTTGCGGCGCGATGGCGACCCGAACGCGGCGGCTGCGATGGAGAAGCAGTTGGCGGGCCTCGATATCGATCACTTACAACAACTGGTGCGGATGGACGGCTGCTATTTGGAGCTTATGAATTTGGCCGAAGACCGCCATCGCGCGCGGGTTTTGCGCGACCGCGACGACGCGGCCTTTCCGGCCCCACGCGGCGAATCGATCGGCGCGGCCATCGACGCCCTAAGTGCCGCCGGCCATACCGTCGAGCAAGTTCAGGAGTTGCTCGACCGGCTCGATATATGCCCCGTTTTCACGGCGCACCCGACGGAGGCCAAGCGGGTGACCTTGCGGCGGATTTTTGCCAGGATGCGTGAGTCGCTGCAAATGCTCGACCGCCGCGACGTGCTCCGTCGGCAGCGCGAGGAAGTATTGAAGGGCTTGCAAGCCGATCTAATGTGCTTCTGGGAGACCGAGACCGTCCGTCCGCTCAAGCCTAGCGTGCTGGATGAAGTCAGTCGGAATCTGTATATCACGGGCACGCTCTGGGAAGTGGTTCCGCAGCTCTTTCGCGATCTCCGCGCGGGCTTGGCCCGCAATTATGGCGAACATCCGTTCCGCATTGGACGTTTCGTACGCTTTGGAACGTGGATCGGCGGCGATCGCGATGGCAACCCGTTCGTAACTGCCCACGTCACGCGGCAGACCATCGATTTGCTTCGCTGCGACGCCTTGCGGCGGCATCTGGAAACGTGCCGCGATATGGGGCATCGCCTCAGTCTCTCGGATCGCTACCATGTGTCGGAAACCGCGGTCGCGGCAGCAGTACGGAAGTTCCGCCAGCTATGGCCCGAGGTCGATAAGGCGGTGGCTCGCTGCCATCCTCGTGAGTCGTATCGGCTGTGGCTGGTTGCGATCCGACTTCGCTTGAAGGCGACCATTGAGGGATGCGCCCTGCACGCGGACGGAAGCTCAGCCGCGGCACAAACGATGGCCTATCGTAACTCCGATGAGCTTCACGCCGACGTGCAGCTGATCGCCGACACGCTGCGGGAAAGCGGCCACAAGACGTTGGCCGATGGAGCCGTGCAGGAATGGCTCGACCGCATCGCCGTGCTGGGCTTCCACACCGCGGAGCTCGACATTCGCGAAGAGTCGGGCCGGCTGACGAGCACCGTTTCGGAGCTGGCTGCGGAACTCGGACTGTGCATCGATTTCCAGAGCCTTCGCGAAGACCGCAAGCAGGCGTTCCTACTGGTTCCCCCGCCACCGGAATTCGTTCATCGGCTCGCGCCTGAGCGGCTTAGCCCAGCGGCACGCGAGACGCTCGACTTGTTTCGGCTGCTGGCGCGGACGGTGGCAAACTATGGGCCGAAGTCGCTGGGTGCCTTGATCGTGAGCATGACGCATTGCGCCAGCGATTTGCTGACGATGGTATGGCTGAGCCGTTTGGGTGCTGCATGTGAAGGGGTCGCTCATGTGCCGCTGCCAACGATGCCATTGCTGGAAACGATCGACGACTTGCAACGTGCCGAGGGGATTCTGCGCGACATGTTCGGTCACGCCGCCTACAAGTCGTATCTTGCCGAGCTCGGTTTGAATCAGGCCGTAATGATCGGCTATTCCGACAGCGTCAAGGATGGCGGCTACATCGCGGCCAACTGGCAGCTTTACGATGCACAACAGAAGTTGGTTGGGTTGGCAAAGGAATTCGACCTTTCCATTAGCTTCTTCCACGGTCGCGGCGGCGCGCTCGGACGCGGCGGCGGCCCGGCCGCGCAGGCAGTCCTCTCGTTGCCGTCGGCGTCGGTTTGTGGGCGGCTGCGGGTGACGGAGCAAGGTGAAGTCGTGGCCGAACGCTACGGCGACCCGATGGTGGCCCATCGCCATTTGGAGCAACTCACGTGGGCCACACTGCTGGTGAGTGCCGGCATGGAGGCCCCTCCCGATCCGCAATGGATTAGCCGCTTGGCCAAAGCGGCCGATGAAGGCTTTAAGGCATACCGGCGGCTCGTTGAAGACCCCGTATTCCCAAGCTACTTCAATCGCGCCACGCCAATCGAAGCCATCGAGTCGCTACGAATCGGTTCGCGCCCCAGTCGGAGAAACCCGCGGGCGACCCTCGATCAATTGCGCGCGATTCCCTACACGTTCGCATGGACGCAAAGTCGCCATTTGGTGACCGGCTTCTACGGCCTGGGCAGCGGTTTGGCCGATTCGACCGATGCCGATTGGCTGGCATTGAGTGAGATGTATCGCGGATGGTCGTTCTTCCGTGCCTTGGTCGATAATGCCGAGTTGGCCCTCTCGAAGGCCGATCCGGGCATTGTCCGGCACTATGCCTCGATGGTTTCCGAGCCTGAAACCATCCGCCGCATCCTAGGGCAGATCGAAGAGGAAAGCGAACGAACGCGGCATGCCATTCTACGCATCAAGCAGCGTAAGGAGCTGCTTGAGACGACACCTTGGCTGAAGCGTTCCGTTGCCGCACGCAATCCACGGGTCGATATGCTGAACTTCATCCAAGTTGAGCTTTTGCGTCGGCGGCTGCGGCTGGCCGACCAGCCCGCGGAAGACGGCGAAGCCCTGGCCGAGACGTTGCGCTCCAGCGTCCATGCCATCTCAACTGGCGTCCGCACGACTGGGTGACAACTTCCCTCCTTCGCGACCATGAGTACACGGTGCCCAGGGAGAGGGTCCGGGGGTGAGGGCAGATTATTTGGTTCCTGCACGGAGCGTGGGAACACGAGGTAAACGCGCGAACTGCGTTTATCGCGGTGGAGCATTCAAGAAAAAGTAACCGTCGCGGGGGTCAATCCGCGACGGGTTGGTTTGTATCGGCGAAATGGATGATTTAATTGCGCCGGCATGGAAGCCAGCGTTGACGTATGTTTGCCACCCTCCGGTCGGTTGCGAAACTCCAATTGCTTGGGTGTTCCGCAACCAGTCCGGCTGTGTTCAAACGTCGAACTCGTTTTTTAGACGAGTTCCTTCTTGGCACCGATCAGCGTTCGCAGCCGCTCGGCCAAGAGTGCCGCGTCGAACGGCTTCTTAAACGTTTCGTTGATACTCGAACGATCGAAGCTGGTGGAACTTCCATCATCGGGCAGCAAAGCGATTAAAATCACTTCGGCAAACTCCGCGTTGCGGCGCAGATTTTGACAAATCTGCAACGCCTCGGTGCGACCGATTGAAAAATCGACAATGATGCAGTCGGGATGGAAGCTCTCGGCCTGGATGCCGGCGTCAAAGCCGCTAGCAGCCACTGCCAACTTAAACGAGCGTTCCAATGGAAGTTCCCGCTTGACGTTCTCGACGAGCACCTGGTCTTGTGCCACAATGAGCACTTTGGCCATGGCTTCGTCTTCCAAGTCTCCCAAAGGCATACCATGCTCTTTGAGAAACTTGATCAAGTATTCCCGGGGGATTCGCCGGTCTTGCGACCCGGGAATGCGGTAACCCCGCAACCGTCCGGAATCGAACCACTTACTGACGGTACGCGGTGCCACCTTACAAATCTTGGCAACCTGACCTGTTGTGAAGACCTTCATCGCAGGCTCTCCGAAATCTCTCACGTTGGTTTGAGTTGTGTTCTACCTTTGACCCCTCTGTCTCAGTAGAACGCGTATCGCCCCTAGTCTTTGACGCCCTCTTGGTACATCGCTCCGTCGTACCCGACCGGCAAATCCCGGTCTACGAGCATCTCCGACCTCTGGGTCGGGGCCATCCGTAATTCGCATCTTGTGGCAACTGTTCAGCTCCCTCTGACCTGCGCCGCAATAATTGCATCGGCATCCAAGTAGTTTGGAAACCAGAGAAAATTCGTAAAATAGAGAATCTAAGGTTTGACCCCTTCATTACGGATTACTCCGTTGCTATTCACAATCGTCCGGCGAACTACAATTAGCAGGAGAGAAACTAACGAACGAATCGCCTTGGAGAGTCTATCGCGGCGAATCGCTAAGGCGTGTCCTTCAAGGCAGGTTCCCCCCTGCAAGCCCGTTCCACATCTCGTGAGCATCCGGAGGATGCGTCGCTAGCAGAACAAGCCGTCTAAGGAGTAGATTCGCCCGAAACCGGGGTGAACCTTTAGATTCTTTCTCCGGTTATGCGGAAGAAATCAGTTGTGCCGTGCGAAACGGCCGTAGGACCGGTAGCGGTTAAAACGGCACAAAACCTTCGATCGTCGCATTTTATTGCCGAGAATTTTCTGTCGCTTTCCAAGGGTGGGTCTTCGCCGACCCTGCGTAGGCGATGCCCGCCGGTGCCACCCAACACTCTTCGCGCCGGAGCCTGAGTTGAATCTCAAAATCCCGGCGGACTCAAGTAATGGAAATCAACGAGGCATCTACGCCGCTTGACTATCCTTGTCGGCCTGGGTCAATCTCTCGGGGCTGATGTGGCCGTCGTCGCTTACGTCCTCAAAGCGAACGGAGACCTGCTTCGACACGCCCGACTCCTGCATCGTCACGCCGTAGATCGTGTTGGCGCAGGTCATCGTCTTCTTGGAGTGCGTGACGATGATGAACTGCGTCCAGGCCAGGAAGTCTTGCAGGACTTTGGTGAAGCGGTCGATGTTGGCCTCGTCCAAGGCCGCATCGACCTCATCCAAAACGCAGAAGGGGCTGGGCCGACTGCGGAACATAGCCAGCAGCAGGGCCACGCACGTCATGGTCTTTTCGCCACCACTAAGGAGCGAGATGCTGCGCGGTTCCTTGCCGGGCGGACGGGCGACGATCTCAATCCCGCTCTCAAGGATATCGACGCCTTCTTCGAGCAAGATATCGCCGTGCCCTCCGCCAAACAGATCGCGGAAAAGCGTTTGAAAGTGACCGCGAACCGTTTCCAGTGTTTCCGCGAAGAGCCGTCGGCTGTCGGCGTTAATGCGTTCGATGATCTTCGAGAGCGAGCCTTTCGCACTCGAAAGATCGTTAAACTGATCCGAAAGCGTCTTATGGCGCGATTCCAGAGCGTCGAGCTCGTCGAGGGCTTCCAGGTTGACATTGCCCAAAGCGTTAATCTTCTGCCGCAACTCTTCGATCTCGCGTTGCACTTCTTCGCGGTGCCGAAGCTCCTCGCTGCTGGGGTGGTGTTCCCATTCGGCTAGATCGATACCATAGTCCTCGCGGTGCCGTGCCACCAGGGCCTCGCGTTCCAGTCGTACTTCATTGGCGGCCAAATCCTGGGCGTGGAGTTGCTCTTCCAGCTTGCGGATGCGCGACCTGGCCCGCTGTACTTCCACGTTTATTTCGGTCCGTTCTTGCTTCAGCGTCTCGCGCGCCTGGATATAGCGAACGGTTTCGGCAGCGAATGTTTCCTTGCGGAGATAAAGCTCGGCCACCTCGGATTCGGCACGAAGGATATTCCACCGCGAGGCCTCGGCACGCTGGATGCAAAGCTCCAACTGCATGCGGCCTTCGTCGATTGCCTGACCGCGCTCTTGGCGGGTTTCGTCAAACTGTCTGAGACGCAATTGCAGGTTGCGAAGCCGCTCTTCGCTCTTGGCCAAATCCACCTTCGTCTCCGTGGTATCGCGGTTGCGCGACTGGCGTTCCGTCTCGAAGCGAGCGATTTGCTGTTGGAAGCCCGCCAGACGAGTTTCCATCTCGCTCAAATTCTTCTCGTGCCGCTGTTTTTTTTCGCCCGCTTCAGCAACGCGGGCGGCGGCCGTATCGTGCTGAACGGAGGCCGCCCGCAATTCACCGTCGGCGGCTGCCCGCTGCTGATTGAATTGCGATTTGCGTTCCTCGGCAGCGGTCAATTTAAGGCGATGTTCGGCCAAGGCATCGGCGGCTTGGCGATGCGCGTCTCCGTAACCCTGGAGTTCCTTCTGGCCTTGTGCGATATTGGACTGCATCTCCGCGACGGCAGCCTGCGCGGTCGCCGCGCGTCCCTCAAGTTCCGTCAATTGTTCCTGCAGTTCGCGTAAATGACTTCGCCGAGAAATAAGCCCGCTGGATGCCTGTCGAGGCCCCACCACGAGCGTGCCGTCGAACTGCAGGTGGTCGCCTGCTAGAGTGACAAACTCGAGACCGCTGCCGACCGATCGCGCCAGTTGCATGGCATGGTCGAGCGTCTCGACGATCCAAGTCCGTCCTAATAGCTGGGCGATTAGCGGCACGTACTGAGGTTGCGTTTCCACGAATTGATCGGCACGGCTTACCACGCCGGCTTTGCCCGCGAGGTCGGGATGGTCCGCCTTGGCCTTCGCGCTATCATCGAGCCAAAGAAAACCGACGCGACCGGCAAAGCTTGAAGCTTCCAGTTGCAGGAATTCCAACAAACCCTCTTTGGGCCGCGACACGATATGTAGTGCTGCCGCACCTAGAGCCACTTCAATGAGTGGGGCACGATCGACGCTCACGCTCACGAGGTCCGCCAGAAGTCCGCAGACGGAGCCTAACGGCCCCGAGGCTTCTGCCGCGGCGCGCGCGAGGACGTGCTTGACGCCATCCGTCACGCCTTCTTGGCGATTCTGTAATTCTTCCAGTACGGCTGCGCGTTCGGCGGCGGCACTTTGCCGCTGACGCAGCGCGGCAAATTCGTCTTGTCGCATCGCCAGCTCCCGCCGGTCGTGCAGCAATTGTTGTTCGGCCGCTTGACGAAGCTCATTGTGCGACTGGGCTGCCTCGGTCAGGCGGTCGCGCTTGGCTCGCAGTGTTTCAATTGCGGTTACGAGCGAGCCGAGTTGCCGGTCCAGGTCGGTCATTCGATTGCGGCTGCGGTCGCGCGTGGCCGCCGTGGCCGCAAGTTGGCTTTCCAGGGCACCGATTTCATTGCCTAGCGTGGCGGCGGCCCGCATCTGTTCGAGTTGCGATCCGCGATGCTGCTCGTTTTCGCCTCGCATTTGATCGAGCCGAGACATTAATTCCGTCAAGGTCCGTTCACCCTCGACCAGTTTTTGGGCGATCTTGCGATGCAGTTCCTCGGCAGTTCCAACGGACTCGGCCGTTTCTCGCCATTGCTGCTGAAGGTCTTCAGCACGGGCACTTAAAGAAACGACGTGCCGACGGTGGCGTTCGATCTCTTCGTCGAGGTCTTTGCAGCGGTCGCGCTCGTGGTCGATGGACGACTCTTGGCCCGCAATCCGTTCGCGATTCGCCGAGATTTGGGCCTCACCGCCGCGAACCGCTTCATTGATTTCCGCCATCTGGGCGTCGAGTTCCAGTATCTGGGCCTCGGACGCTTCCGCTGACGCGGATGCCGAGTCGCGCTGCGTCGTCAACTCTTGGAGTAGCTTTTCCGCTTGGGTCAGCCGCCGGCTCATTTGCCGCCAATCGACCAGTCCCACCTGGGTGCGAAGTTCCTGGAGTCTGTCGGTGAACTCCTTATATCGCCGTGCTTTGCCGGCCTGAGCGCGCACGCCGCGCAGCCGGCTATCGACTTCGTCGACAATATCGGAGAGCCGCAAGAGGTTTTGCTCGACGCGCTCCAGACGCCGCAGGGCTTCAATCTTCTTAAGCTTAAAGCGGCTGATGCCGGCGGCCTCCTCGAAAAGTACGCGACGATCCTTGGGCGACGATTGCAGTAGCACATCGACTTTGCCCTGCTCGATCACGCTATAGGCTTGCGTGCCAAGACCGGTGCCGGTCAGCATGTCGCGGATGTCGCGGAGCCGGCTGGGGTTGCGGTTGATGAGGTACTCGCCCTCGCCGCCGCGATAGACGCGGCGGGTGATGTGAACCTCAGGCGAGTCGATCGGCAAGAGCTTGTTGGAGTTGTTGAGGACGAGCGTGACTTCGGCCGAGTTCATTCCGCGGCGCGTCGGCGAGCCGTTGAAAATGACGTCGGCCATTTCCTTGCCGCGAAGGCTCTTGACGCTCTGCTCGCCGAGAACCCATTTGATGGCATCGACGACGTTCGACTTGCCAGATCCGTTGGGCCCGACGACTACCGTGATTCCGGCGGGGAATTCAAGCCGCGTTTTGTCGGCGAAGCTTTTGAAGCCGGCAATTTCGAGCGCCTTGAGCATGGCAAAGTACGGAATTCGGGGCGTGGGGCCAAATAGTCTATTGTACCAAGGGAGCAAGCCAAAAGTCGAAAAAAGCCGTTATGCCAAGGCAGACGTTGGAAAAGAAGGAGGAAAGGAACGCGAATCTTCGCTAATAAACACTAATCCGGGCACGAATTGATTTTGTCGGAATTGGTGTTCATTAGTGCAGAATTGTTTTCCCAATTTCCTCTTCCCGTTACTCGGCTTTGACTGTTTTCTCGTCCTTTTTAGCGTCCTTTGCTTCGTCGGCTTTCTCTCCGTTGGTCTTGCTAGCATCGTCGCCCTTGGCATCGTAACTGCGGCCTTCCTCGGGCAGGGCATCGACTTCAAAGCGTCCCTCAAGGCATCCGGAGGTCTTGGCCTCCTCAATGCACTGCACCACGTCGGGATAGGTGCCGCCGAGCTCGACAATGGCACGGATCACGTCGTCGATGCGGGTCGATACAACCCGTTTCTGATCGGCCTGATGGGGCGTGAACTTGCTGACGGAAATCTCTTTTCCATTGCCGCTTGTGACCATGATCTGGTTACCGGCGTTGACCGCGATCGGAGTGAGAAATCTCTGTTCTTGGCCAAAAAGCACAACCTCGGCGCGACGGTTCCGCGTAACGTGGATCATCGCCGGCCCCTTGGTGTCGAGAACGTGATAACTGAACTGCTCGCCGAGCATCTCGCCCTTGACCATCACGTCGTCGGCTGAGTTGATCGTCAACGCGCGGAAGGCACCGTAGCGCGTCTCGGCACTCTCAACCCCCAGAAGTTCGCGGAGTTGATCGAAGGCCGTCGAATCCGTCATGACGCTCATTGCCGTCAAGGCGCGACTGCGGAACGCCGGCACGTCGCGGGCTGCCGCAGCCAACGGTTGGGCCGCCTCGCGGGCATCGAGATAGGCCAGCGACTCGGCCGCATAGAACCGCACTTCGGCGTTGCTCGATTGGCTCGCCTTGACCAACGCTTCCACGCCCGACTTGCCGATGCCTTCCAATTGAATACAGGCATCGGCCGCCGTGGATGGCTCTAGGAGCTTCTTTTCCATATCGACGATACGCTGGTTGAGCTGGGCCGGCGTTTCGCGCAACTCGATCGAGCGGAGCACCTGGAAATAGCGGTCCAAATTGTCTTTATACGGCTTGTAAACCATCAAATCGACGTAGTTGCCGCGAACCGCCCGAGCAACGCCCGCCTTGATTCCGTGCTTGAAGGAGTGAAAGCGGCGGTTGATGGCGTTGGCCACCTGAGCACTCTTGACGGCCGCATCGCGGATTTGTTCGGGAGTCATGTTCGTCTCTTCGGCACCGTTGAGAAACAGCCCCAGCGAGCGCGGTTGCTGGGCCAATCCGCCGCCCAACACGACACCGCGCCCCAGCAGAACTTTGTCGCTCTTTTCGGTAGCCGAGGGATCGACAAGCAATGGTCCTTGTGCAATGCCGCGCGGCTTGCCGTCGAAAACGCGATCGTTTAGTACGGCCATGTCCGACAAGCGCGTTTCCAAGAGGAAGCCGCCGCGAAGACTGGTCGTCTCGCTCCGCGCGGGGATTCGCAACTCGACGTCAAAGTGATCGCCCTTTTGTATGCCGGGCCGTAGAACGCCGCGCACGACCACAAGCGATACGTTGCGTGAGGCCAACAATCGATTCGGTTCGTCGACGCCTCGACGCTGCAACTCGGCCATCAGCATGGCGCGTTGCGGCGATGGCTCGGGGTCGCTGCCCGTGCCGTGCAAGCCAGTGACGAGGCCGATGGCTTCGATCTTGACCGGAAACATGCCAAATGGGACGGCAAGGTCGCCAACCTTATGGACCGGTTTATCTTTATCCGGGAGGTCGATCTCCGTGCTCGCCTTTTTTGGCGAAAAGAGATTCCAAGACGTGCAACCAGCCAGCAGACTGAGACCGCAGGCAAGTAGGAGTAGGCGTCGTTTCATGCTTCCATGCACCGTAAACTGGGCCGCCGCAAGAGTTAAAAAGGGATTTGGAAGGGGACGATAGCGATTTGCGGCGTTGGGGTCAAGGCGAGCGGAGAGGAGGTGGAAACTAGGAGCTTAGAATCCACGGGTTGGGAGGCATGCGAAGAATGCGTAGAATGCAGCTGGTTTATGGCGGGTCATACCCCCCATGATTCCAGGGATGGCAGCGGCAGATGCGGCAAATTCCCCTCCAGCT
>JANXOJ010000039.1 GCA_025353625.1 Planctomycetota bacterium
CGTCGCGAAAGGCTTTGGCATCTTTGGTGACGATGACGATTTGCAGATTGTCGTATTGAAGGTGCTTCTTGACCGCTGCATTGACTTCTGCCCGCGTGGTTGTTTGCATGCGGCGGCGATAGATGTCGAGATGGCTCCCTGGAATGCCATAGAAGCGATCGTCGAGGGCATAGCCGAGCCGGTCCATCGTCGTCGGGGCGAAGTGAAAAACGTACTTGCTCAAGGCCGCAGCCTTCTCGCTAACTTGTGCTTCGGTCAGGCCGCGATCGACCAACTGCTTAAGCTCCCGCAATGCCCCGCGTAAGGCAAAATGCCGCCAGGGGTGCGGCAGCGGGCGAATCCACATTTCAAAAATCTGCTTTTGCCGGGCGTCGTTGGGGGCGGGGAACTCAAGCTCGCCGCCGTTGCGGAAGTGCTCCAGATAAGAATAGTCGCCGTAGTTCAGCCCGCGAAGCTCGCGCAGGACTTGATAGAGGTGGCTGGCCGAATTGCGATGCTCGCCGAACCACGAATTGGCAACGGCCAACGGATACCAATCGGCCTGCCCGCGCAACAGATTTAGCGGCGCGCCGATGCTGATGGCCGTCGCCGGTGCATCTTTCTCGACGATGGTCACCTGAAGACCGTGGATCGGCTTGGGCTGCGGCGGAGCCGGCGATGCAGCAGTACCGGCTGGCAACGTGCCGAGTGCGTCGCGCAGCGACTTGATGGTCGTTGCGTCGTAGCCGCCGCCGAGGCCGACGATTGCGTTGTCGCGCGCGTAGTGCGAACGGTAGAATGTACGCACGTCGTCGAGCGTGATATTTTTCAGACTCTGCACGCGCCCGCCCGAGATATGGCCGTAGGTGGTGCCGGCAAAAATCGTTTCATAAAGCACGGCCTTGCAAAGATCCTCGTCGCTGGCGTAGCGAAGCGTGTTCTCCAAATAGCTGAGCATATCGCTTCGCACGCGTTCAAAATCGTCCTTGGTGAAGGCCGGCGCGAGAATCGCGTCGAGCAGCAGCGGCTGGAATGCGGCCGCGTTGTCCTTATGAATGCGTCCGGAAATAACCGTTTGCTCCAGCGTACACGCCGCATCGTAGCCGCCGGCCATGGGAAACAGAAGGTTGAGAATCTCATCGTAAGGATGCTTCGTGGTCGATCCCTCGGAGATCATTCGGGCGGTCAAGGCGGCAAGCCCTTCCTTGCCCAGCGGGTCGTGCCGTGAGCCTGCATCGAACCAGAGGCGGTAGGAAATCGTTGGGTCGTCGGCCACCGGCATTAAGACGAGCCGCGATTCCGGCAGTCCGGCGGCGAACGATAGGGATGTTGAAAGCAGGAAAGCGGCGATAACGAGATGGTTGATTTTCATGGTTGGGTTCCGAGATGGGCAACGTCTAACGAATTCATCTCGCAAAGCGAGATGCGTACGTTGCTACTTTGCGGCTCCTTTCAAAACGATGACGGTTCGCTGTTCGGGGACGAAATACTTGATCGCCGCGCGTTGGATATCTTCGGCAGTAACCTTTTCAGACTGCATAAACAGATCGTCGATTGCCGCGATCTGCCCGGTCGCCGAGATGAAGGGCACCACGGCCTGGGCCGTTTTCAACGGCGCATCGAGCTGCATGAGAAAGTCGTACTTAGCGTGCCGCTTGACCCGCGCCAGCTGGCCTGCATCGACGGGCTTGGTCTGGAACCGCACGATAGTCTCTTCAAGCACTTTCTGCGCCGCCGCAATGTCCTCGGCTCGCTTGACGATGGCCGTGACTTCAAAGAGATAGGCATCGCGATTCATCGGCACGCTGCAAAAAATCGTTTCCGCCGTTTGTTGATCGAGTACGAGCTTTTTGTAAGCATCGCTCGTCGGGCCAAAGGCCAGATCGGCAAAGAGCCGGGCGGCAACGTAGTCGCGATTTTTCGGATCGAAGCCATCGCCGCGATAGGCTAAGTCGAGGATCGGCTGCGTCTTACCCGGATGGAGGACTTCGGCGTGCCTCTCGGTTTTTTGCGGTGGCTCAGGAACGATCTTTGCCGCCGTGTATCCCGGTTTCCAGGGGCCGTAGTTTTGTTGGATGAGCTTCATCGTCGCCTTTTGATCGAAATCGCCGACCACCAACAGGACAACATTCTCGGGTCGATAGAAGCGGCGAAAGAACGACATGCTGTACTCGAAGCCCTGGGGCATGCTCTTCACGTCGGCTTCAAAGCCCATCGTCGTGTGCTTGTAGGTATGTTTGTCGAAAGCCACGTTACGGAGCTGCTCTTCAAGGGTGAACTCCGGCTCGGTTTGGTCCTTTCGATATTCGCCGTAGACCGCGCCGGCCTCGGTTTGGAACGCCTGCTTGTCGTAGTGCAGATTTTGAAAGCGGTCGGCCTCCAGTTCAATCACTTTGGCCAAATCTTCCTTGGCAAAGGTCATGTGGAATGCGGTGAAGTCATCGGTCGTGAAGGCGTTGGAATGTGCCCCGATGCCGTTGACGATCCGATCGTAGACCGGACCCGGGTATTTGTCCGTGCCGCGAAACATCATGTGCTCGAAGAAATGGGCATAGCCGCTCCGCCCCGGCTCGATTTCGTCGCGGCTGCCCGTCCGAACGACCGACCAGTAGCTGACGAGGCCGCCGCTAGGCATCGGAACGAAGATTACGCGCAAACCGTTAGGGAGGGACTCGGTTTGGTAACGATATGGAAAAACCGTCGCGGCCGTGGCCGGGATGGAAAGTAGAGCAAGGGTCAAGCCGATGGCAAGAAATTTCATAATGGTTCTCCAATCGTGGCATTTCGTATCTTTTTAGCGGAGTGGAAATGTGTATTCGTGGGGCAGGTTTTCAACCTGCCCAGAATTCAGGCAGGTTAAAAACCTGCCCCACGAAGTAATCTGCCTCGAATTTACTTCACTCCGGTAAAGTGTTACGTCATTTCAGAACGGTGGATGCTATATCCTCGGAGACAAGATGTCAACCAAAGCGACAGTTCGGTGGTTCAAATGGCCGTGAAAACCCCCTGTCGGTTCGCTATTATTGGTTGTATCCGAATTCAATCCCCAGGTAAGTCCCCCCTCCTTTGTGCTATGGCTTGCCGGTATCGCAACTGCGGTTGCTCTGGTAGAGTATGATGCAGGAAAGGGTTTTGAGGATGAATCTCCATAAAGCCGCGCTAACCTCGCTACTGATGATTCAATGTTTGCCCTCTCTCGCCGACGAGTCGGAGAGTGCCGTTCGCGATGCGTTCTCACTGCCGGATACAATTGGCACGACGCGATCGACCGCTGAATGGAAAGTAAAAAAGGCCGTCGTCGTCCTCTTTCTTGCCACCGAGTGCCCGGTCAGTAATTTCTATGCCCCTGAGTTCGCGCGACTTGCCCAAGCCTATGGCGAGAAGGGGCTGCTCGTCTACGGCGTGCATTGTGATCCCGATGTTTCCGCAGCCGATGCCGCCAAGCATGCAAAAGAATATAGCCTGACGTTTCCGATCCTTCTCGATCCGAAGCAACGATTGGCACGCGCCCTGGGTGCGACGACCACCCCAGAGGCAGTTGTATTGACGACCCAAGGGCGGATGATCTATCATGGAAGAATCGACGATCGGTATTCGCTCGGCGGCAAGCGTCGCGACGAGCCGACTCGTCGCGACCTCGAAGACGCAATTCGCGCCGCATTGGCGGGCAAGGTGCCGGAAACTCGCGAAACAAAAGCCTTTGGCTGCCTGTTGCCGAAAGTGCAAAAGTAGGTTCCGCCTGCCGAGCGGACCCCTTGCGTTCCACCCCACGAGAAAACGTAAAGCCTTCCCAGGATTCAATACACAATGGTTCCTTGCGGCAGAAGGAACCTACACGAGGTCGCGATATGTCATTACCAAATTCTATTCGACTCATTCTTTCCTCAGCGTTGGTCATCGCGTGCGGCGTGGTCCGCGCCGACGAAGTCACGTTCAACAAGCAAGTTGCTCCGATCCTTTGGAAGAACTGTGCCTCGTGCCATCGACCGGGACAGATTGGGCCGTTTTCGCTAATTACCTATAAAGATGCGGCGAAGCGCGCTGAGTTTATCAAACAAATCACGAACGATCGCCGCATGCCCCCTTGGAAGCCGGAAGCCGGCTTTGGTGAGTTCCGCGATGTCCGTCGTTTGAGCGACGAAGATTTGAAGACGCTCGCACATTGGGCCGATGCCGGCGCACCCGAAGGCAACCCGAAGGATCTTCCACAGCCACCGAAGTTTGTCGATGGCTGGCAATTGGGCGAGCCCGATCTCGTTCTCAAGATGCCCAAGCCGTTTGCGGTTTATGCCAGCGGTCGCGATATCTACCGCAATTTTGTCATCACCGTACCGGTGGATAGGGATCGGACTGTGGCGGCGGTCGAGTTCCGCCCCGGCAATCGCCGCGTGGTCCACCATGCGTTGCTTTTCCTGGATGCCTATGGCCAAGCCCGTAAGCGCGACGGTGGCGATGGCCAGCCCGGCTACGCAACGTTCGGCGGCATCGGGATTTTGCCGACCGGTGGATTGGGCGGTTGGGCTCCCGGTTCCACGCCGCGGCGAATGCCGGAGGGCGTTGGCATGTACCTGGCCAAGGGGAGCGACTTGGTTATGCAAGTGCATTATCATCCCGATGGCAAGCCTGAGACCGACTTGTCCTCCGTCGGTATCTACTTCACGGCCAAGCCGGCGACGAAGATTGTCGGCGGCATTGCCGTGCGGAGTCGCAGCATCGACATCCCGCCGGGCGAAAGCCACCATGTGGTCCACGCCCAAAGCCAGCCGTTGCCGACCGACGTGACGACTCTGGCCGTCTTTCCCCACATGCACAACTTGGGCCGCGAGATGAAGATGACGGCAGTCACGCCCGACGGTGCCGAACTGCCGCTGATTTGGATTCGCGACTGGGACTTCAATTGGCAGGGATCGTATCAGTATCGGCAGCCGGTACATCTGCCCAAGGGGACGGTTCTGAAGGTGGATGCCGTTTACGACAACACGGCGGACAACCCGAAGAACCCCAGCAGCCCGCCGAAACGCGTCACTTGGGGCGAGCAAACGACCGACGAGATGTGCCTCTGCGGAGTCTCCGTGGTGACCGAAACGCCGGCCGATATGAAGAAAATTCGCTCGATGAACTTTGCTCAACTGGGCGCGGTCTTAGGTGGCGGTATTCTTTCGCTTGGCGACAGCAAAACGGACGCCGGCGATAGCGATAAACGAGCTCGCGATGAGGTCTTGCGGCAGCTACCGGCCAACGGCTTTGCCATCCCCGATGCTTATAAAGATAAGCTTGCGCGATTCGACACCAACAACGACGGTCGGCTCGATCGCGCGGAGGTCGAGGCCATGCCGGAGCCTTCACGAACGCGCGTGATCGACGCGATTCGCAAGAAGTTAGAGCCGGAGAAGACGGACAAGCCTTAGCCGTTCAAAGAAAATTCATCACGGCGTCACATTCCTCCGCACCGTTGCGGCTGCGGAAGTGAATCGTTACATCGCCATCGGAACTAACCTTGACTGGCCGACCGCCCCAAAGATAGGCCGCTCGGGCCGCAGTCGCGCGGGCGCCAAGTTGGTTGCCGACTTCTGGATGGGAGCGGACGAGCGCACCGACGGCCAAGAGATGATTGTCGTCGAAAATCACCGCGCCATCGACGCCCGCCATTTCAATCAGCCGTCGCTTTCGCCGCAAAGATCCGGCCTTGCGTCCGACGGAGATATCGTCGATTGAGGAAACCACCAGCGACTGCCCCGTCACGCGCTGGGCCGGTGGCGTGGGAGATGTGGCGCGTCCGTTGCCGTTGGCACCGATTGCCACATGACCATTCGCGGCCTTAACGACGGGGGGGATACCGCTTCTTGCCGAGCGGCCGGCCGTGGATTCGGTTAAGACTTTGGCGACGCGATTCGACCGGGGTACTTGGCCACTGTTGGCGTATTCGCCGTGGATGATGCTTTCGGTATTCAAGACGTGCTCAATGACTTGGTGGTCGGGATCGTAGACGAGCAGCGAACCGAGGCGGCGGAAGCTGAGGTCGAAAACGATCTCGAACAGATTTGCACCAACGTAGTGGCTGCCGAGGCAATACGCCAAGCTGTTTTTGAACGTTCGCACGTCGTAGATTTTCCACTTGCGGTTGCGTCGCGTGGCCAGCAAGCCGGCCTTACTCATAATGATCAAATCGCCCTGGG
>JANXOJ010000246.1 GCA_025353625.1 Planctomycetota bacterium
CCAACACGGAACGATCTTGCGGCGTTACCTCCAAGGCGGATTTCCGATCAGGAACGAGCGCGGTCTTCTTAGGTAGAGAGTCGATTCCGAAAAGAAGCTCTGGGTCAAACGGTGTAATTCGGCTCTGAATCTCCAACGGCAACTTTCCCACAAAGTCTTTCAAGGACAAGTGCTGTCGCTCTCGATACAACTCGACCTCCTCAAACGCCTTGGACACAATGATCTGGGTGCCGATGGCGACCGCAGCGACAACCAGACCACCCGGAGAGGCCCCAAGCACAACCGTCGCCCAGGTAACGGCTCCAACGGCGGAAGCGGTGAATATGTTCTTTCCGGTTTCAAATAAGAATTCCTGGCCGGTAACTTGTCCATCTATTAGGCTTACGACCGCTCCACTTTCGTCAAAAATGAAAGTCGCAAGGAAGGCCGTACCCGCCATGTGCCTAGCAAACAGATGGCGTTCCACTGTGGTAAGGTGCATTGCGAGTGCGGACAGTTCCGCTGCATCCATTTTCGCGGTGTCGATTAAGGTAGTGAAGAGGATTTTGTTGCCAACCTTCCGCATTATTCCATTCGCTGCGTAGGTTGACCCAAACGACTTGGCGGCCACTTTGCTTGCCTCATTGCTCGCTCGCTCGGCACTTTCCCAACTGACGCCCTCCTCGATGAAGACTCCGGTAGCTGTCATCGCAGCCGCCACAGCCGAAGCATTCTTGGCGACTTTGAAATCGCTCGGCATGGCTTCGAGGTATGCCCGATACGCCGACCGATTTACGATTTGCGTGCGGAGTTTTGAGAAGTTCGTTTCAAGCTGCTTGATCTCGTCATAGGTCTTGGTCATTGGATGAAGGCGAGTTTTTTCAATCACCTTCTGGTTATAAGCAGCAACATCCCCATGATTCCTGGGGATTTCACACAAACGGTAATTGTTGCTGCCATTTTTAGCATTCGATGCAGAGAAGGCAACGTCCGTGTTCTTGTTCAGCCGTGCAAGGTACCGGTTTGGATCAAGAATTCGACCATCTTCGGCTATGCTTTTCTTCCGCACCAACTCGTCATAATGATCGGTTGGAACTTCGATGCGAAAATCTCCGAGGAAGTTCTTGTTGGCATAAAATGTCTGTGCGTCGTCGAGACCTTCTTGCAGGTTTTTTTCCGCTTTTGCCCAACTCTTGGTTTGGACTCCCATAATCGGAATTCGTCTTCCCGTTGCCGTTTCCTGCATCACCACTACGTCTGCGGATTTCGAGCTTGACTTCGTGAACTGAATCCGTTTTCCCAAAAACTCTTGTTCAAGATCACGGAAATTGACGGCTTCTGCAAGGTAGCCGTGACTAGCCCTGCTCGCACGATAGAATTGCGAAATGCTTAGCTTCGTTTGCCACTTCTGCCCAGCGATTCGGGCAGTTTGCACCATTCTGTCACTGAAAAGCTCGGCATTCTGGTACGACATCTCGATGCCTAGCGTGTCGTGGAACAACTGTTGAACCCGCTTTACATCTGACGCACTCAGATTGCGGACAACTTCTCCCTCCTTGTTCAACATTTCGGGCCGAGCGAGAAGGGCCTTAAACTCCCTGTCGAATTCGGACACTCGTTGCCGAAACAAGGCCGCCATCGAGTCCGGGGAGCCAACAGTTGGTGCGATTACCTTCCCTCCATCGCGTGAGTGCGCACCGTTAGCCCCTAACGATACTGCAAGTAACGCACAAATACTGATGGCCGCGTGCCTCATTAGTTCTCTCCGGTCACACGCTTGAGATCGTCCTCGTCCAATGTCTTGAACCAATCAGGACGAAGCTTGGATCGCGTCATTAATTCCTGGAACTGATAGTCCTTCAGCAGTTGCTTGAGCTGCCACCATACATCCGTGTATAGGTATTGCGTGTCACTGTCTTTGTAGAATTGCAGAATGGCCGCAATGCTTTGCAGCCCCTCCCCTGCTTTGACGATTGCCTCCGTATCGTTCTTTACAACTCCCTTGGCTTGGTCGATACCCAAACTGACGCAGAGTAGCCGCGCCCGTATCGGCAGGTCGAAAACATACAAGCAGAGCAGGTGCGTCCACTGGTCGTAATAGCCGCGATATTGCGTCCGAAACTCCTTCATTTCGGTGATCTGTGCCGGTGATAGAAGCTCATTCGCAAGAATCTCACTCAACGCTGCGTCAGTTTGTTTCTTCTCTGCCAGCAAGTCTTGTAACATCAGAACAAGGGCTTTGTTCTCACGAAGTTCATCGTATTCGGTGGCATACGCCTTCAAAGTCGCCTGGGCGAAATCGGTATAGAGCGAGCGCGCCTCGGAATACTGCGAACGGCAATCGTTAAGGCTGTTCCAGACTGGCCCGGCAAGGACTCCGAATGGGCCAAGCTGTCCCGCTTCCGTCACGTATGGGCCAGCATCCGTGCAAGCCTTCCTTTCGAGAACAGTCTTTAGCTCGGTGTAATTGTTCATTGAAGCATACCCTGCGGCCAGCACTCGCTGGACATGCTTGATTTCAGCCATCTCGCCCTTCTTGACGAGTGCGCGAATGACCCCGGCTTGGAAAGGTTGGGGAACGGTAGATTCGATTATCTTTCGCGACTCCGCATCGGTAACGCCGCGTACCGTCGAGCGTGCCTGTAGGAACCGCAATGCGAATAAGGCTGATGGCGATAGCAGGGCTTCTTTGATGTCTCCAATCGCAGGTGCAGTAGGGCCTTTCAGCCACGTTTTTTGCCAGCGGCGATACTGTTCCACAGCCGATTGAATATCGCCCTTAGCAACGTATTCCCTTGCAAGTTTCAGGTCGCCATCCTGGCCCATCGTACCAGATGATAATGACAACGACTTGGCAATTTGCGAACAGCGATCCAGCATGATCGGCTCGGTCGCCAAGGAATTGTACTTTCCAGACGCAAGTCGGCTAAACGTAACCTTATTGTCGGCCCACCATTCAAACGTGTCTGTGCCCCAAAGGCCCATTGGATTGGGCTTGGAACCCGCCCGCCCTATTCGCAGCACGGTCTTCGGAGAAACTTCAGCGGAGCAAGCTTTATCTTCGCATTGAAATTCGACGTGAAGCAACCCATCCTTTGCCTCGCGTACAAGCATCTCGGTTCCATCCTTAACGGCTAGTTCCATCGTTACCACGACCTGAGCCTGCTTTGCGGCAATTGCAACTCGATCACCTGCATGAACCGT
>JANXOJ010000252.1 GCA_025353625.1 Planctomycetota bacterium
CGGGCCTGTACGGAATTTTGTGGCCCGGCTTCCAGCCCGTGGAGAGACACGGCCAAGATCGGCCGTGCCACTTCCGTTGACACAGAAACTCATACGGCCTCTTTGTATCAGGCAGTAATCCCTTTCGTCAGGGCCATAAACGCCGTTTCCAGGTTGATTTCGTCTTCCTTGAACATCGTCATCTTGTGGCCCGATTGAATTAGCAGCGTCGGCAGATCGCTGTAGTCGGTCACGCCTTCGGCCACGGTTACCATAAGTTGGCCATTGCGGATTTCGATCTTTTCCAAGAGCTTGCTCTGCTCCAATACCTTGCCCGCCGCATCGAGATCGCCTTGCACGCCGATCAAAAGCACCATCCTCGGGCGGACAAGACGCATCACTTCCGATACATCGGCACTCACCAATAGGTTGCCCTGCTCGATCATACCGACCTTGTTGCAGACATCGGCCAACTCGGGCAGGATGTGGCTGGAGACCATGATCGTCTTGCCCATTTTACGAAGCTCTTTGAGCAGGCTGCGGATTTCGATCCGTGCGCGCGGGTCGAGTCCGCTGGCCGGTTCGTCGAGGATCAGTACCTTGGGATCGTGCAGCAGCACACGGGCAAGGCCCAACCGCTGCGTCATGCCGCGAGAAAGGCTCGTCACAAACGCATCGCGTTTGTAGCCCAGGTCAACCAAGTCGAGAACCTCGCTGCAGATCTTCTTCCGCGCGTGGCCTTTGATGCGATAGGCGGCGGCGAAGAATTCCAGATATTCGATCACCTTCATGTCGTCGTAAACGCCGAAGAAGTCGGGCATGTAGCCGATCACGCGGCGGATTTCCTTGGGGTGCGTGTAGATCGAGTAGCCGCAAACGCTCGCTTCGCCCCACGTCGGCTGCAAGAGCGTGGCCAGGATCCGCATGGTGGTCGTCTTGCCCGAGCCGTTGGGGCCGATGTAGCCGAAGAGATCGCCTTCGTTGAGCTCCAGCGTCAGGTTCTTGAGGGCGTGAAGTTCGCCGTAGGTTTTGGTGAGGTCGCGAATACTGATCATGGGAAGAGGGCTTGGGGCTTGGGGCTTAAACGGGCTAGTCTTTTTTATCTGCCACGGGGCAGACGAGGCGGAAGACGGTTAGGTGGCGGTCCTGCGGGTTGCCTAGCGGGGTTGCGGCGGCTTCGGACGGGCCGCGTTGCAATTCGGCCCCGCGATGCGTTCCATCTTGCGGCGGCAGAGCGACGACGATCGCACGTCGAGCCTTCAACAAGCCGCTCATATCGACAAACCCCTGGTAGTCGTTGCTCAGACCCGAGTGCTTCGACCCGCCGGCCGAATCGTAGAACATCATCGTTCGTAAAATGTAAAGCGCGTTGAGATTGCTGCGGTCGTAGGGGTCTTGCTTCGCCTGAAAATTGGATTCGATGGCGGAATCGGGGCGCAGCGAGGCCGCGAAGGTATCCAGGCTGATGTGCCGCGTGCCGCGGTCGATCATCGCGGGCACGTTCGCATTGAGCGTGTCGAGCAAGTAAACCGTGCGGTCATAAATCAAGTACGCTTGCGTTAGCGGGTAGGGCAGCATGTTGGTAATCGTGCCCGAGAGGCTTCCATCGTCGATCAGCTTGGTCTCGACTGCGGGGGCCGTTGCATCGAACGGTGCATCGCTCGTCCAGCGGTGCGTGAAACTTTTCGTCGACCAGACCTGGACCGGCACGCCCCAGATCGCATCGAGCTGGGGCGAGATCGAGTAGCGTTCGCCCCATAGTGGCACATCGACCTCCCCGCTGCGGCGCTGCACGTCGCGAAACTCATTGCCTGCCTTGCCGAGCCACGCCAGCGATTGGCGCACGGCTGCTGGCGGCTTGCCGTCCGGCATTTGCGGCTTCATCGTAAGATCAAAAGATTCAACTTGCGGACTAAAAATGTTAAACCAACTCGTTCCCCGCGCCGCGCCGCTGGAATCGATATCGACCAGATCGACCTGATTGACGCGAAGCTCCTTGCCCTTGAGGCGGTAGGCGGCCTCGTAGGCACCGATGCTGAAAACCGCCACGATCAGCGGAAATGTAACCCACGTCCAGTACATGCGGCGACCCAGCCAGCGAAGCAGGAAATAATCGCCGGGACCGATGAGCAAAATGTAGAGCACCACGAGCAGGGCTACCACCGAAAACGGCACGAGACGCACGCCGGTGAACTGGTCGAGCGAACTTCGCAACTGGCCCGCCAGATCGGTGTAGCCATAGACGGGGCCGAATTGGTTGTCGGCGTTGGGTACGTCGCTGCTCGGCAGGTCGAGCAATGCGGCGGCCAGCAATTGGCGGTCGTTCCACTTGCGCATCACTCCGCGATCGAGATCGGCAGCGACGAAGATCACTTGACCAAAACCGCGAGGCGTCCGAATCACCAGCGGCAAGTCGTCCGCCTCCTTGACCTCGACCTTGCCTTGCACGCCGGAAAGTCGCGGCGTTGGCAGTTCCAACTTCGCACCGGCCCCAACGGTGATCGGGTTCGTACTCTTCGCAAATATCTCCCACGCATCGGCCTTGTGCAAAACGATGGTCTTTTCGTAGCGGCCGGGAATGAAGCGGGCCAATGGCGATCCGGAATGTAAAGCTTCCTCCGCCTGCGAGCCGACGCAGACCACCAGCTTGCCGCCCATGCGAACCCACTGGTCGAGAGCTTCCACGCGAGCGTTCTGCGGCGAGAGCTTAGCAAGCACTTCGGGCGAACTGGTGGAAATCACCACCGCGTTCACCCCTTCGTAGCCCTGCCACCGCGTCGGCAGCCGCGTCAGACTGCCGATAACCGCCACGACATTGCGAGGCCGACCGTTTTGCTGGCTCAGGCCAACGGCTTGCTCCATGCCGCCGGAGTCCTTCCCCACGCAAACAATTAACCCTTGCCCGGCAAGCAGCGCACCGGGAATCTCATCCTCTTTCGGTGAAGGCTGATAATCGAACGTTTTCGACGCGACCACTTTGCGGCCGTCGAGCAATTCGAGGTGGAGGGAACTCTCTTCGCGGCCGAAGCGGGCATAAACCTGGACAGTCGTCTCCTTGCCCGGCAAGAGTTGGCACGGTTCGGGGGCATCGACCGAACAGGCCAGGCCATCGCTATCGTTGACCGTGGTGCGAACGCGGCCGGTCACGGCGTGGGTGCCGCCGCGGATCGCAACCTCCACTTGAGTCCAGCGGCCCGCTTTGTAGCGATCGGCAAAGCCGATATGCACCGCGATAAATTCCGGCGGCTTCACGTCTTGGGCACGCGCGTGGATCGCGGTGCCGAGGAGAAGGAATGCGGCGATGAAAGGTTTACATGTCGAAAGCGTCATGGCTTTTCCGCGTTGGGGCAAGTGCAATCGAAACGCCCGCAGCCTGGGCAGCCGGCACCGTATTTCTTGAGAACCGCTTCCGTCAGGTCAACGCCGACGACATTGGCAATCGTAACCAGCCATGCGAGAACATCGGCAAATTCGCCCACACGTTCTTCGTGCGAGCCGCTGCGCAGCGCGGTCGCCAGTTCGCCGACTTCTTCCATAAGCCACATGAACGTCCCTTCCACGCCGCGCGCGACGTCTTTTTCGTGGTACATGCGGCGAATGAGAAGTTGAAAGTCGGCAAGGGAAACCTGCGGAGGGCATGGGTGATTGGTCATGGAGTTTTCTGGAAAGTTATTGTATGGCCTACTAGCATTCCTTTTGGGACGGAGCCCACGCCAAAGCGCGAATGCAAAATTATTCGACCGTTCATTCTACGGTTCCCTCTACAAGTTTTCCAGCACCACCTGCCATACCGGCTTGCTCAGGGCTTTGGACTCCTCCGGGGCGAAAACTTTACGCGATCGACCTGCCGAATCGTCCGGCCATCGGCCGATTTATAAGTAGAAATCGCTGCGATTGTCTGCTGGGTATGCTCGTAGCGTAATTGGGGGTCGCAATCCAATTCGACATCGATTGTGGCGGAAGGCTTGCCTGCAAGCTGTCGGATATGTGTCTGAAGGTCTGGAATATCCTTGATGGCTTGGCCGTTCACCGCAATCGCCGCGAGTCGGCCCGACGCATCGGACTGGAGCCGGATGTGAGCCGTCGGCAGACGATGGGCTTCGCCGGCGATCGGCTGCGAAGGCGGTGCCTGCTTCGTCGCGGCAAATTGCCACGCGGGCAGGATCAGCAACGTCACGAGCCCCCCCAGGACTAGTGCGGGAATCCAACGGCCGGCGGCATCGGAATGGACTTCGTCGTCGCGACCCATCGTGTGGGCAAGAGGCGTCCGTTGAAATCGCGGTAGCTCGGAGAGCCTACGGATCGGATCGGCGTGAATGGTGCGAGGCCAGGCGAATTCATAGTCGGCAAATTTCATGGTTGTGGCCCCGCTGTGTTCGATGGACGGGCGGGTCGCAGGACGAAGCGGCGGAAGCCAATCGTCTGGGCCGAGGCAATAACCTTTTGCACGTTCCCCGTTGCGACTTCGCGATCCGCCCGCACGATCACCAGGGTCGATGCCGGATCGAAACCTTGCTTGTGGATTGCCTCCCATGCATGCTGCAATGCGGGGCGAGATTGGTCCGCAAACTCCGCGCCGGCAAATAAGATCGACCCGTCGGCAGCGATGCGAATCTCCAAGGGGACCGGCTGAATCGACGCGGGCGATTGAGAATTTGCAGCGGTTTCTAGCGGCGAAAGGCCGGCGAATGCCAGCATAACCAAGGCCGGTATGAAGGCCACGGCCAAGAGCGGTGTTGCGCTCAGCGAGCGGCTATCTTCGGCAAGTGGCGATTCAAGGAGCATGCGTGCGATCCGCGGCGGCAAAGCGTTCGGCGAAGCGTTCGGCTAGAATGCCTGCCTCCGCCAGGAGGCGATTCATGCGGTTGCGAATTATTTGGTGGAAGGCAACGGCAACGGCGGCAATCCACAGACCGACCATCGTCGCGACCAATGCGGTACCGATGCCTCCTGCCAATTCATTGGGCCGCAGAGGCGAGCTTTTGTGGGCGATCAGATCGAAGGCTGCGATCAGGCCATCGACGGAGCCGATCAGTCCGAGGACCGGAGCGAGTTGGGCGATCAGCCAAACGTAGCCCAACCGCTCGCGCATCTTGAGGGCTTCCAGGGAGCCATACTCGTGCATGGTGGCCAAGGCTTTGTCGTAGCCCGACGCAAGTTGCGGGATGCCGGTCGCAAGTACGCGAGCCAGAAGCGACGTATCGGCCTTGACCAAGAGGCGTGCGTCTTGGAAGCGGTCTTCGCTGAGGCGGACCTCCAATCCTTGAATCAACGCCGAGGGAACGATGCGATCGCGCCGCACGGCCAAGCCGTTCATCACCATGAGGGCTGCGAGGTTGACGGTGAGAAAGAGAAAGAGGATGAAGTAGCGGGTGCCCAGCGAGCGAGAAAGCCAAGCCAGAAGGCTCTCGCTCGATTCGGTCGGCTGAGGTTCCAAAATTCCTTTATCGGATGCCGCGGCCGCTTGCGGCGAAGCGTCGCCGCAAATCGCGCGATTGCTTGGGACGACAAAGCAGCACAACCCGAGTATTGTCCAGGCGAAGGTGCGAAGCAATTGTTGGAGATAGCGATGCTTCTTGCTGCAAGCTTGGACGGCATCCATTGCCGGGTCTCCTAAGTTTTCATCTCGCTCCGCGAGATGTGGGATGGGTGTGCAATGCCTGTGGAAAGCTTATCGGCATCTCGCGGAGCAAGATCGCTACGTTGCCTCAAACCCCTTTGGCCCAACGGGTGTTCTGGTACTCTTGTTCGAGAATCTTTCGCATCTCTCGGGCGTGGTCGGGCTTTTGGGTGTCGGTGAAAAGTTTGGCCAGATTTGCCACAGCCTCGGCGTGCGCCTCGATCTGGTTGGAGTATTGCAAGTGAACGCGGAGGAACTGGAGGATGGCTTCCTTGGGCTTGCCTTGCTTCCGGAGGGCGGCTCCCAGGGCGTTGTGAGCCAACGCGGCTACTTCAGGATTGCGGCCAACGTCGGCTGAACCACCGTTGCGATCAAGAATCTGTTCGAGGTCTTTAATTGCCTTTTCCGTATTACCGTTGAGGATCAAGCAGCGGTCCTGTCCGATCTGCGCGGCGGTACGCTGCATGTCGGCCAGGGGGCCTGTGGCCTCAATGTGGAGAGCCTCGTCGAATGCCTTCGCGGCATCTCCCGCCTTGCCCTCGGCCAGGAACGCCTTGCCCGATGCGACCTGAGCGCGAATCTTATAATCAGGCCAAGGTGCCAAAGCCAGTTTGGCGTAATACTCCTGGGCGGCGGCGAACTTACCGGCATTCACGAGCAGATCGCCAATCAATTCGCATGCCTGTAGATTGTGGTAATTATTGGGGCTGCCCTTCAGAAATCCAACCATGAGTTTGCCGGCGACCATCGGATCCTCGGCACCCGAAATGGCCAATTGGGTCGTGCAAAATGCCTGGCAGAAGGCAATTTCATCGACAATCTCAGGGCGTCTCGACGCCTCACTGACATCCTTTTTGAGCGTGGCAAGTGCCTCGGCGTAGTTGCCGCTGAGTATCTCCTTCTGTGCGCTTTGCAGTGCATCGGGCGAGCCTTCATACGTGATGCGTATGATTTCGTTGGCGGGGATTTCAATCGCCACACCGTGGCTCGGCTCGAAGCTCACGGACGTCGCCGACATGCCGGTGATCTTGCCGAAAAGGGTATTCTTGGAACTGCTGGTAAAAATCTGGTCCATCGCCCAACCGCAATTGGCGATGGCCAGCCATGCGGCGGTCGTTAAGATCATCGCACGTTTCGTCGCACCCTGGTTCGCACATATCATGGGACCGCTCCTTAGTATTCATCTCGCGGAGCGAGATGTGTACGTTGCCGTTCATTTTTCGTTCGGGGCAATCGTCAGACCGATTACCGGACGATTGCCAAGCCGTTGAATTTGTCGCATTAACTCATTGTATCTATCATACCAAACCGAGCCACCCAAGTTGGGAAAGAGTCGCTGCGTGGCCAAAATATCGTTTTCCGCCGTCGCCGCCAACCGCGCGACTTGCAAGGATTCGGTAGCAGACTGGGCCTGACGCAGCCTACAAAGTGCCAAGTTGTAGCGGGCTTCATAGTACGTATTGCGATACCCAGGCTCGGACTGCACGCGCCGCGAAATCTCGCCCCAACCCCATGCAGTGGGGAATAGCGATCCACCCTGAATGGCTATTTCCAGGTCGGCAACGTTCTCGTCCCCACGAGCCTGAAACGTATACGCCGCTTCCACTTGTGCGTCGATCATGCCCGGGTGTTCCTTGAGCACGGGCAACAATTCGGCGAGGGCTTCTCGGTTCGCGCCCAGTCGCCGCAAGCAACGTGCGAGGCGGATTCGCACGGCCGTCAGGCTTTGGGCCGGCGCGAAGTCCCTCTTTGTCAACGCCCGATGTCCGATCAGGCGGTAGGCATCGGCTGCCCGGCGGTAGTGATGTTCCGCATCCACTGGCACCGCCGGATCGCCCGTATCGAGGCCGATGGCAAGCCCGAAATACACCTCGGCCTTGCAAGTCAACGCAAAGAAGTCGTCCAGCGGTGGCCCGCTGGTGGCGGGTGCCAGGAATTCATCGAAGGCGCGCACCGATTCTTTCAGTCCGTCCTCCTTTTGCTGCAAGCGGATGCGGTGGAAGTGCTGCTCAAGCAGGCGACCCAAACGCAGGGACGCGTGAAATTCCTGTCGCGCAATTTCTTCGGTCTCTGGCGTTTCGTCGGGATGGACGATACCCTCAATCGCAGGCAAGCATTGGCGGGCCTTCTCGGGTTGCCCGCCAGCCACGTAAGCGACGAACGCAACGCAATAGGTTTGAATGGCAAAATCGATTTGTTCCTTAGTGGGCGGCGTCGCGGTAAGGAGCGATTTTGGGCCGATGACTGGGTCTTCAAGCCAGGTAATGGCATCCAGCGGATGGCCCGAGGCGGTGTGCAATTGAGCCAAGGCGAGCGCGGCCGCAGTTAGCGTACGACTCGTTTCATTTGTCGATGTGGATTTGCGATGGTAGGCAATGCCTTCCTTGAGCAACGCGACGGCCCGACCGATCGTTGCGTCGGCCTCAGCGACAGATGGCGTTGCGTTGTTTGAAGAATCGATTTGCAACCCGCGATGGCAGAGAGCCTGACCGAGCGACAACTGTGCATCGGCGCGCTGCGGTGAGGTGTCGGGGAGTTTTTCAAGATACTGCCCCGCCGCGTCGAGGTTGCCGGCGGCGATTGCCATTTGCAGAAGCACCGAGCGTGCTTCGACGGCTTCGCTGCGGTCGCTCCAGCGAGCGACGATCACGTCCGCCAATTTCTTAACCCGTTTTGCCGCCGCTGCCCGACCGTCCGCCGGAGCATCTTTCAAGAGCGACTGGCAAGCGGCCAAGCCGATATGCGCTCCCCGCCGGGCCGAAGGTGAATCGCTCGACGCCTGGGCCATCGCTTCTGCGACTCGGGCCGCTTCACTCATTTCGCCCGATTGGTAGAGCAAAAAAACGAGGTGGTAGCGAACGAGGTCGAAGTCGTCCGCCGGCACGGTGGGTGCGTTGAGCGCGAGTGCCTTACGACAATAGTCAATCGCTTCGTTGCGGATCGTAGCGATCTGCTGCCGACGTTGACGCGGCGGATCGCGATCGGTGGGTGCTTGCTCGGCTTGAATCGCCGCGAGCCGGTTGATGGCTGCTTGGGAGCGATCCCGTGCGTCGGCAAAACTTCCCGGCTGAACGGGGTTCACCTCTCCGAAGATCGGGTCCAAGAGCCGCACTTTGGCCCTAACTTGGTAGGGGCTGGGAGAGGCCGCAACCGTGGTAAATTGCCGACGTGCCCACTCAATCACTTCGCTCCGCCGCGATGCCTGCTCGGACGATTTGGCGAGCGTGCCGGCGTAAGCGATAGCGGCCTCCGCGCCTAGGAAGCGGATCGCGGTGTCGAACTCAGTGCGGGGGCCATCCAGACGATCCGCATCTAGCCAGTGTTGCGCAATATCGAGCCCCTGCTTGGCCTTTTTCATGTCGGGATGGACGGCGATTTCGAGCGATTGTAAGGCCGCCTTGCCGCGAAGCGTCTGAAAATCGGCCGGCTCGTTGGGCAATTCAAGCAATTGCTCGAAGATCGCAAACGCCTTTTGCCCGTCTCCCAACTCGCGCCAACACAAGCCGCGGCCCAAGCGGGCGTAATATCCGGCTAGTCGCTTGTCCTGCTGTTGCTCCAAGGCATCAAACTGCTTTGCAGCTTCCGCAAGTGCAGCGGCGCGCCCGCTGTCGCCGCGGGCAAATGTCTGCGCCAGTTCCAGTTGAGTCCAGGCACGGGTGAGGCGAGCTTGAACCTGTTGCCGCCGAATCTGATCGCGCGTTTCCGCTTTCTGAAAGTCATTGACGCGGACTACGCCGATTTGTTTAAGGCCATCGTCGGCCTGTCGGTCAAAGTCCGCAAGCGCGTTGTCGGCCAAATACAAGAGGGTTCGCGCCGCGTCTTCGTGCTTCCGCCGTAAATGCGCGGCATCGTCGATGGCAAGCATCATCTGCAAACGACTGCGCTCTTGCAGCACGTCGACGAGTTGCAGCCGCGCGCGTCGAGCGAAAGTTGGAGACAGATTGCCGCCGAGTGCCGACGTTAATGCGGATTGCGCCGCCTCCAGATGTTCGTCGCGAGCCGTTGGCGACTTGGCCGTCTTGGCGGCATCGAGGTGCGTGGCGGCTTGATGATAGTCGACCGAATCGGAGGAGTCCGCCGAAATATCGGCGGCACCGGCAAGGGTGGCGATGAGGCACAATGCAAGAAAGGCACGCGGCAAACGGAGCGTGCCCGATACTTTGGCAGCCACGACAAATTACTCCTTCGCCGCGCGACGAGCCGGATGAGCCTTTATCTCCTGGCCGATCAGGCTGAAGAATTCCGCAAACGATGGAATCTGATTCAAACGGCTGTCGGCTTGGCCGGCAAGCTCGAAGCCGCGGAATAGAGCCGCCGACACGTTGAGCCCTTGGCGACGAAAAACGAACGGAGAACGTCGCAAGACTTCAGCCGTGTAGGCCACGACCGCCGCCTCTTGCAGCCAAGGGGCCGATTTGGCAAACGATGCCGCGATATCCTTGCGCTCGACCGGACTGCGGACTCTCTCCGCCGCTTTGCCCGCCCGGCTGGTGTCCGGAGAATACCAAGTCAGATCGACCGTCGCCAGATTTTGCGGGCCATCTGGTGCCAAGCGGACCTCGAAGAGTGCCGTGGCACTTTGGCCTTCGCGGAAATCGGCTTCGACCGCCCCCGGCAATAGTCCGGCCCAATCGCCCGACTCGTGCCCGATCAGCCGATATTCAAGGACCGTCTTGGGATTGAAGTTGACTTGCAAACGAGCACCACGAGCCGCCAATTGCGAACGACCGGTGACGATCTCACGCATCGCACTGCGCAGCTGATCGGCACTGACGGCGCGGTGGACGGTGCCGCGACCGCTGTGCGCCATTGCAGCCATTTCGGGATCGGCGTCCTTCTGTTGGCCCAAATCGATCAAATGCAGCGGCAAATCGTGGGAGGCCGCTTGAGTCACTTGCTGCTCGACCTGCTGCGCGGTCGGCGGATCGAGATCGAGAAGACCATCGGTCAGCAACACAACGCGAATGGCCGGATGGCCCGCACCGAGCCGCGTCCGCGCGAGCGTGTAGGCTTCGGAAAGACCGCTGCCGAGGTTCGTCGAGCCTTCCGCCGCCAACGAATCGACGGCTGCGATAAACTCGTCCATCTCGCCGGGACCGACATTTTCAATCAGCACGTGGGCCGCCTGATTGAACGCCACGAGCGAAATGCGATCGTCGGGTCCAAGCGATTGCGGCAGATCGTGCATCGCTCGGCGAACGATTTCGATTCGGCTTCCCCACCGCATACTCGTCGACGTATCGACCAGCAGCACCAAATGAACCGGCGCGTGATGTTCCTCGGTGGTTCTTCGGGCTTGCACGCCGACTTGCAACAGGCAGAAACCTTCGCCACCGATCGGCGACGGCCCGCCCGAAATCGTCAGCCCCAGATCGCGCTGTTTCGGCTCGGGGAACTTGTAATCGACCGCGGCTAGAAACTCTTCCGTGCGGATGCGATCGGCGGGCGGCAATTCATTGCGCTCAACGTAACGCCGAGCCAGCTCGTAGCTGGCCGGATCGACCGCCAACGGCACCTGACACGTTTGCAAACGCGAGTGCGCGGCCGGCGTTACGAACGGATGAACGCCATATTTGATTAAAAACGCACGATGCGACTCCGCCACAAGCGGCCAATCTAGCCCGTGGGGGACCGGATTGGCAACTCGCGTGGGCAACTCCGGCAGGTCGTCCCAGTTGTTCGTCACGCTGACGTGTGCCGCCTGCCGGGCAAGCAAATCAACTTGGGCAGGCAACATCGGACTTGCGGCCGGCGAGTTGTCGAAAGCTGAGGTGGGTCCGTCCAGGCGAGCAAAATCGATCGGTGCCGCGATAGCCGCCAAGTCATCCGGCTTTGACGGTACGGACGAATTCGCCGCTTCATCGGCCTGCATACTCCACGACGACTCCAACGGCACATCCGGCTTCCTCTCGTTGCCGACAAACGATGTGCCTGCCGCCTGTTTGCTCCCCGGTTTGAACGCTCGCGAAATGAGGATTGCGCTGCCGAGCGTCAAGGTGATGCCAATGAAGAGCGATGCGGCTAAGGCCATGCGGCTGGCGTGCCGTGCGCGATCGCGCCGCTTGCGACGTCCCTGCCATGAGGATTCAAGACGCGCGGGAACCGGCACGTTCCGAAGGGCCTCATCGAGCCCATCGTCATCGGCCAAGGGTATGGCCTGAAGGCGGTCGAGCATGCCGTGCGGCAAGGAAATGTCGCGAATCACTTCGTCCAAACCTTCATCGTCAATCAGCGGCAAGGCGCGCAAACGAGCGAGCAGCCCGCTTGGAAGCGGAACGTCGCATAGCTCGTAATCGAGGTTAGGTTCAGTCATCGTTTTTTTCTTCTCCCACAAACGGGAGAAGGACTGGGGTGAGGGCGGTGCGATTCTCTTTCGTCGTTCCTATTTCTTCGTCTTCTGCGTCGCATTCAAATACTCGCGAAGCCGATTTCTCGCTCGACTTACGCGCGATAATACCGTGCCCAATGGCACGCTTAGCATCTCGGCCGCTTCCTGGTGCGTCAACTCGGCAACGACCACCAAGAGCAGCGTCTCTTTCAATTCCGCCGGCAGTCGGTTCAATGCCTGCTGCATTTCATCGGTCAACTCATCGCGAAACGGATCGACTGCCGGAAGTTCGCTTTCAAGCGGTTCGTCGCGAGCGAGGTTTACAGGTGGGCGAGGGCGTCGCCAATGGTCGGCTATGCGACGGCGAAGGATCGCCGCCAGCCACGCCCGGCTGTTACCTTCCTCGGGCCGAAACAAATTGCGACTCTTCCACGCCGACCGAAAACCTTCTTGAACCAAGTCTTCGGCCTCGTGGCGATCACCCACTAGGCGGTAAGCCAATCGGTAAAGGGAGGGGCCATGTTCCGACACCATGCCATTGAATTCTGCAATGGATAGTGCCACCGTCAAATCTCCCATCCCACACTGCGATTACCGCGCAGAGCGAAAGTCCAGCCAACGGTTATTCGGGCACGGAGGATGAGACTATTCCTTGAATGCCGAAAACCGCTAAACCGTTAAGAACTGGTTATACCTGACACTATATTACATCATCGGCGGGTTATTTGCAGCCCAACCGCCAGAACGACACCACCCGTACGGAGGGGTGTGGCTCGCGTAAATACGCAAGGGCGTAAAAAAGCAAACGGGTATACTGTCGTCACGATGACCGCGCTGCGTCTCAAGCCCAGGCACAAGTATGCGAATGCCCTTTATGATGCGCTCGCGCAGTTCGAGAAACTTCGGCGTCAAGCATGAGGGTGCCGTCCTTGCCGCCTTTAAGTCAGGTTCTGCGCTACAGCCTCTGGGAAGCCAAGGATACCGACGACGATGAGAATGTATGGTGCGGCCGAAATAAGGGCGAGGGGTCTGGTTGTTGCGACATCATCCTTGTAAAATTGGTCTCAAAATTGAAAGTGCGACCGTTATTTGTTGCGACCGTTATTTGTTGATCCCATGCAGCGCAATTATTGAGAAAGAAAGACCATGAAACGTGCAAAGATTTCGATCGTCGGGGCAGGGAACGTGGGGGCCACTACTGCCCATTGGTGTGCGGCGGCCGAATTGGGCGACATTGTGCTGTTGGACATTCCTGCTGCGGAAAATATGCCCAAAGGCAAGGCCCTCGATCTGTTTCAAGCCGGGCCGATCATGGATTTTGACGCTCATCTGACCGGCACGACCGACTATGCCGATACGGCCAATAGCGATGTCGTCGTGATTACCGCCGGCATCCCCCGCAAGCCGGGCATGAGCCGCGA
>JANXOJ010000164.1 GCA_025353625.1 Planctomycetota bacterium
CTTCGCGTCGGGCTGCTCGCCTTGATGCATGTGGCCGTTTTTGGGCTGGTCTACTGGTTGGCCTTTCTGCTCCGCTTTGAATTTAATATCTCGCCGGAAGACTTGAAAATCTTCTGGGCAACGCTTCCCTGGCTGCTGGGGATTAAGTGCGTTGTGTTCCTCCTCACGCGGCAGTTTGAGGGCTGGTGGGCCTACGTCACCTTCAGCGACCTGATTGCACTTATCCGCTATTCGCTTGCCGCAACGCTGCTCTTTGCGGCGGCCGAGTACTTCTTCAGCCTCTCGCCGGCCACGCCGCGCAGTGTGCTGATTACCGATTGGCTCGGCTGCGTCGCCGTGCTTGGCACACTGCGGGGAACTTGGCGGCTCTATCGCGAGCAGTTCTGGCCCATCCTCAATCCCAACGACTTTCGTTGGGCCTTGCTCGTCGGCACCGACCATGCGACCGGTCTGCTTGCCAACCAAATTCAAACTTCCCGCGAATTGGCCTACCGAGTGCGCGGGCTGCTTTCGGTGGATGAAACGGTCATCGGTTCGCGGCTCGGTCAGATTCCGATTCTGGGAAAGATCGAGGACATTCGCGACATCGCAACCGCCTGCAAAGCCAACACCGTTCTAGCTACTGCCGGCACGCTGGCCGGCTCGCGACTGCGCGACTTAATGATTTCCTGCAAGGAAGCGGGCCTGGAACTTAAAATCATTCGCCGCATTGAAGATCGTCTCGGCGGCGACCACCGCATTCCCATTCGCGATATTGAAATCAGCGACCTTTTGCGTCGTGCCCCCGTGCAGTTGGATATGAACATTATCGGCCAACTGATCGAAGGACGGACGGTCATGGTCACTGGGGCGGGCGGCAGCATCGGCTCCGAGATTTGCCGGCAGTTGCTCCGCTTCAACCCCGGCAAGTTGATTCTCTTGGGCCGAGGCGAGAACCGGATTTTTCGCATCGAACGCAAGCTGCGGGCAATTTTTCCGAATAACATATTTTGTCCCTGCATTGCCGACGTCACCGACGAAGCGCGCATGCGGCAGCTCTTTACCAAGTATCGGCCGGAAGTCGTTTTTCACGCAGCTGCCCACAAGCACGTCCCGCTGATGGAGCAGAATGTCGGCGAAGCGATCCGCAATAACGTCGGTGGAACGCGCTGTCTGGCTGAAATAGCGCACGAGTTCGGCGTCCGCAACTTCGTCTTCATTTCGACCGATAAGGCCGTGCATCCGACGAGCATCATGGGCGTCTCCAAGCAGCTTGCGGAGCGTTTCGTGCATGCCATGTCGCAGATATCCGAGACTAAATTCACCGTCGTCCGTTTTGGCAACGTCCTCGGGTCCGATGGCAGCGTCGTTCCTATTTTTCAAGATCAAATACGTCGCGGTGGCCCGCTGACCGTTACCGATGCCCGTATGACGCGATTTTTCATGACCATTCCCGAAGCGTCGCAACTCGTTTTGCAGGCTGGGGCCATGGGCAAGGGCGGCGAAATTTTTGTGCTGGAAATGGGCGAACCCGTCAGGATTGTTGACTTGGCTAAGGATTTGATACGTCTCTCCGGCCTACCCGAGAACGCCATCGAGATTTGCTTCACCGGCATTCGGCCAGGCGAAAAGCTTTATGAAGAACTCTACTTTGACGATGAAGAAACGCTGCCGACGGCGCACCCCAAGCTGCGAGCGGCACATCATAGGCCGTATCGATTGTCGGAGGTGCGCGATGTCATCCTGCAATTGCAAATGCTAGTCAACGCACCGGAGGAGGAAGTTCGCCGGAAGCTCTGCGAAGTCGTTGAAGAGTATGGGGCTCAGGTTCGCGGCAACCATGCTCCCGCAGTCAAAGTCGACGGAATTGCAGCTTTCAAGAACGGAGAGCCCTCACCTGCCGAGGTGACTCGCATGCCCTAGCGGTGGCGAACGAGGCCCGGAGCGAGGCACGGAGCGAGGCGACTTTTCATAAGCTACGATTTGACACTAACCCGTCAAGACCTTTTGGGGAGCAGGCGCAATCGTTGCCGAAGCGATATTCGCGCCATACCCTACGATCGGCCCAACCGGTCCTACACGGGGACAAAACGGCATTGAATGAATCGTCGCCGTGCCGCCAGGTGTGGACGGCGAACAAAAATTGAGCGACAACAGTCGCTAGGATCGATTTCAAAGGGGGCTTGCGCAACCCACGGGGACGGAGTGCGCGCTGAGCGTGCCTCCGGCGATAGTTCCCTTCGCAACCGTAACTTTTCTTCAGTAAGAGACATGCAATGAACAAGCAGTTTTGGCAAGAGAGTTCGATACTCATCACGGGCGGAACCGGTTCCTTCGGCAAGAAATGCGCCGAGATACTCCTTCGCGATTGCCCTCCTAAAAAGATTGTCATATTCAGCCGCGACGAATTGAAGCAGCACGACATGCAATCGGGCGACTTCAAACACGCCAACCTCCGTTTCTTTCTCGGCGACATTCGCGATGTGGACCGTATGCGGCGAGCGATGCGGGGCATCGATATCGTCATCCATGCGGCCGCTTTGAAGCAGGTGCCAGCGTGCGAGTACAATCCGGGTGAGGCCGTCAAAACGAACGTCGATGGCGCGCGGAACATCATCGATGCGGCGATCGACTGCGGCGTCAAAAAAGTGCTGGGACTGAGCACCGATAAGGCGGTGAATCCCGTCAACCTTTACGGTGCGACAAAACTCTGCGCCGAAAAGCTGCTCGTGCAGGGCAATGCCTACTCGGCACCGGGCGGAACGCGATTCAGTTGCACCCGTTACGGCAACGTGCTCGGCAGCCGCGGCAGCGTCATTCCCGTCTTTCGTTCGCAACGTGCCACCGGCCGCGTGACGGTGACGGACGGCCGCATGACGCGCTTCTGGCTGACCTTGGATCAGGGCGTACACTTCGTTCTTAACTGTATCGAGCGGATGTGTGGCGGCGAGGTTTTCGTTCCAAAGATTCCCAGCATGAAAATCCTCGAATTGGCCGAGGCCATCGCGCCGGAGTGTGCGGTCGATATCACGGGCATTCGTCCCGGCGAAAAGCTGCACGAAATCATGATCTCGCGCGATGAGTCGCGGCACACCCTGGAAACCGACGATATGTATATCCTTCAACCGGAGCACGTCTGGTGGAGGGCTGCCAATTGGGGCGACGGCAAGTCGCTGCCGGAAGGCTTTGAATACGCCAGCGACACCAATACGCAATGGATGTCGATCGACGAACTCCGCAAAATCGTGGGAGAGTACGGTGGCTAAGCCGCAACTTGCGATCGACGGCGGCACGCCGGTCCGAACGCGATTGCTGCCCTATGGTCGGCAAACGATTGAGGACGACGATATCGCCGCCGTGACCGAGACCTTGCGCTCCGACTGGTTGACGACGGGGCCCAAGGTTTGCGAATTTGAAAGGGCCCTCGCCGCGGTTGCCGGCACGAGCCATGCCGTGGCCGTCAGCACCGGCACGGCCGCGCTGCATGCCGCAATGTACGCCCTGGGCGTTGGTCCGGGCGACGAGGTCGTGGTGACCACCATGACCTTTGCCGCAAGTGCAAATTGCGCCGCTTTCCTGGGCGCAAAGCCGGTCTTTGTCGACGTTGAACCCGATACGTTATTGATCGATCCCAAGCAGGTTGAGGCCCACATCACGCCGCGCACCAAGGCCGTGATCGCCGTCGATTATGCCGGCCATCCGTGCGACTACGACGCGCTGGAAGCCATTGCCGTCGCTCGCGGACTGCCGCTGGTCGATGACGCCTGTCATGCCATCGGCGGCAGCTACCGCGGCAAACCAATCGGCTCGCTTGCCTTGCTCAATGCCTTTAGCTTTCATCCGGTCAAGCATGTGGCGACCGGCGAAGGCGGTGCGGTAACCACGAGCGATGCCGAACTGGCCCGGCGGATGCGGCTCTTTCGCAATCACGGCATAACGACCGACTTTCGCGAACGGGCCGTGCAAGGAGCCTTTGCCTACGAGATGGTTGACTTAGGCTACAATTACCGGCTTTCCGACATTCAATGCGCCTTGGGAATCACACAGCTTGCCAAGTTGCAGGCATCGGTGGCGCGTCGGCAGGCGATTGCCCGGCAGTACGATAAGGCGTTTCGCGAAAATCCTGCGGTTAAGCCGCTGGCCGTGCGAAGCGACGTTTCGCACGCTTATCACCTTTACGCCGTACAACTCGATCTGGATGCCTTGACGGCGGATCGCGCAACGGTGTTTCGTGCCTTGCGTGCCGAAGGGATCGGCGTGAACGTCCATTACATGCCGGTCCATTTGCACCCCTTTTACCAAAACAAGTTTGGCACCGCGCGAGGGTTGTGCCCCGTGGCTGAAGCCGCGTACGACCGCCTGCTATCGCTGCCCATGTTCCCCGCGATGACCGATGCCGACGTTGCCGATGTCGTCGAGGCCGTGGGCAAAGTCTGCAAGGCCTATCGACGATGAAAACGGTCGCAATCATCCAGGCTCGCATGGGCAGTTCGCGTCTGCCCGGCAAGGCCTTGCTCGATCTAGGTGGCGAGCCGATGCTGGCCCGCGTCGTCGAACGCTGTTGCCGAGCAAATTTGGTCGATCGGGTTGTGGTGGCGACGACGGTGGAGTCGGCGGACGATAAGATTTGCAGCCTGTGTGAAACGCGCGGTTGGCCCTATTTTCGTGGCAGCCAAGACGACGTTCTCGATCGGTACTATCAGACGGCCGTGCTTCATCGAGCGAACTTGGTCGTGCGAATCACATCGGATTGTCCGTTGATCGACCCAGCGGTGATCGACGGGACCATCGATGCGTTTAATCGATTGCAGCCCAACTGCGATTACATATCGAACACGGAACCGCCGCGGCCCTTTCCGCGCGGTCAAGACGTTGAAGCGATGCATTTCGATGCCCTTAAAAGGGCCTGGCAGGAGGCACGCGAGGCCGCCTTTCGCGAGCATGTGACGCTGTATATTTACCGACATCCCGAAAAGTTCCGCGTGGCTCCGGTATTGGCCGATCGCGACTATTCCGACCGCCGCTGGACGGTCGATACGCCGGAAGATCGGGCTCTGGTCTTGAAACTGTTCGAACATTTTGGCCACGACCGCTTCGGCTGGCGCGAGATCCTCGCGGTACTTGAAAAGCATCCGGAGTGGGTTGAGATCAATCGCCATATTCAGCAAAAGGCCGTCTGAAAACACTTTGCCGGTGACCACGACAATCGACAATTCCCCAGTCCTGCTGATCCGCGCCGATGCCAGCGTCCGCATGGGCACGGGGCATGTCATGCGCTGTCTGGGCCTGGCCCAGGCCTGGCAAGATCGTGGCGGGAGGGTCGTTTGTGCGATTGCCGAATGTTCTGCGGGGCTTGACGAGCGGCTCCGATCGGAACAGGTCGAAATCGTGCGTCTGGAAGTTGATCCAGGCAGCGAGGCTGACGCCCGTGCGACCGTTGAGGCCGCACGGAACTGCGGCAGCGCGTGGGTCGTGGCCGATGGCTACCATTTCGACGCCCGCTTTCACGAGATCATCAAGCAACTCGGATCGCGATTGCTCTCGGTCGATGATTTTGGCACGCTAGAACACTATTGGGCGGATATCGTCTTGAATCAGGATCCGATCGCCAACGAGATGCTCTATTTCCGCCGCGAGCCTTACACCCAACTGCTCTTGGGCAATGAATACACGTTTCTTCGCCGCGAGTTTCGTCAACAAATCCGCTCACGGCGTCCGATTCCGCCGATTGCTCGAAAGCTCTTGGTGACCCTCGGCGGTTCCGATCCGGACAACGTCACGCGGAAGGTGATCGCCTGTCTGAACGACGTGCCGCTCGAATATCTGGATGTAATCGTGCTCGTTGGGCCAAGCAACCCGCACGGCGAGTCGTTGCACGCCGCCGTCGCCCAGTGCCGCCGGAACGTTCGCTTGCTCCGCAATCCGCCCAACATTCCGGAACTGATTGCATCTTGCGACCTGGCGGTAACCGCCGGAGGCAGCACTGTTTGGGAGCTGGCCTACTTCTATGTTCCCAGCATCGTCTTGTTGGTGGCCGAGAATCAAGAGCCGGCGATGGGATTGTTGCACGAACGTGGCGCCTGCGTGCGACTGGGAAGCGGCAGCCAGATGACGAGCGAGCAACTTTCAACCACCATTTCGGTGCTATGCCACGACGCGATCCGCCGCGCCTCTCTCAGTGCCCAACTTGGTGCTACGATCGATGGCCAAGGCACTGAGCGGGTCTGCGCGGCCTTGCTTGAAAATCCGTTTCAAAACCATCGCGATGCAGAACCAGCAGCAGGCACGACTGTAATATCCAGGTAGACCGCCATGCAGATTGCCATCATGCAACCGACCTATATGCCGTGGGCCGGGTACTTCAATTTGATATCCCAAGCCGACGCTTTCGTCATTCTCGACGACGTACAGTTTGCCGCACATTCCTGGCAGCAGCGAAATCGCATCGTTTTCAACGGCGATGCTCATATC
>JANXOJ010000182.1 GCA_025353625.1 Planctomycetota bacterium
TATCGCGATCGGCAAGTTCGATGACATCTTCGAGAAACGTGTTTGCCTTTTCCATCTTATCCCAGAAGGCCAGATAGGTTTGCGAGAACTCGAACTTCCCCGCTTTATGTTTCAGCAATAGTTCGGGCCGCAAGACATTCAGCCCGGCAAAGAGCCAACAGCGTCCGCTGGCAAGCTGGTTCGTAATCGCACTGGTCTTGATCTTGTGATTGAAAAGATCGTTGTGGTGCCGCAGGATGTCGCGATTGAGCGATAACAGGCCAATGTCGTTATTCGTGATCGCGTTGTACATGGCCCGCGTGTGGTCGTCCATGTGCAGCGCGGCACGATATTCCGCCACGGTCTTGGGGCTTAACTCACCGTCGGCGGCAAGAGAGGGATTAGGACACAATGCCGAGCAAAACCATGCAACTGCGGCGAGCCGGGTGGAAGATAGGAAACACATCTGCGATTCTCTCCAGATTTTGGCAACGGACCCTAGATGCGAGTTTAATTGAACGACCGGGGAAAGCAAGTGGGCTGGCAACCGCAATTCTTGGGCTTTGCAGTTGTCCCCTGGCCGGCACCGGACGGCTTGCGCCGTGCCGCTTCAAAACCATCGGCCGACAATGGGAGCGGAATGGCGCAAGCCATCCGGTAAGTGCCTGGCCGGCACCGGACGGCTTGCGCCGTACCGCTTCAATGCCATCGGACGGCAATGGAAGCGGAATGGCGCAAGCCATCCGGTAAGTGCAATCAATCTTTGCAGTTCTCCTGGCATCGCAGTGCCTCAACGGCCGCTTCTCGCTGCACGTTCGGTTTGCTAGACTGGGGAACCCCTAGCAAAACGAGGCATCCATGATCCCCTGGGTATTACTCGATACCGTTACCGTTCCCGGCAGCAAATCCGAGCTTCGACTCTTTCAACGCGGCGACGAATTTGCGATTCGGCTCGATCGCTGCGAACTGATGAACAGCCGCATGCACGGCTCCGAGGATGCCCTCGCCGAATTGGCATGTGCAAAAATCGCCGGCTGCCCCAGTCCGTGCGTCCTCGTGGGCGGGCTGGGGATGGGGTATACGGCAGCAGCGGCATTGAAGCACCTTGGACCCGATGGCCGAGTGGTCGTCGCGGAATTGGTGCCGGCGGTCGTCGCGTGGAACAAAGGCCCCCTGGCCGATCTGGCTGGCCGTCCCCTGGAGAATGCCCGCGTCTTCGTTCGCGAGGGTGATGTCGCGGAGATTCTAAGGTCCGAGCGTGCGGCTTACGACGCGATCCTGATGGATGTCGACAATGGCCCGGAAGGTATCGCCCTTAAAAGTAACAACTGGCTCTACTCGCAAGCCGGACTGGGCGCGGCTCGAACGGCACTTAGGCCGGCTGGCGTGTTGGCAATATGGTCGATAAGTTCCGACAGGGGATTTACCCAGCGATTGCGCGACACCGGCTTCGATGTGGAAGAGGTTCGCGTACGATCGCGCAGCCTCAGCAAGGGAGCACGGCACACAATATGGCTTGCGGAACGGAGTAGTTAAATCTTCGTCCGGTCAACATTATCCGGTCACCGCGTCGTCGCACGGGTTGCAGCAGTCGGCCCATTCGAGCCCGGTCTCGCGGCGGACGCGATGGTCGAAGTCGCCCAGGAGTCCGCCGATAACGTCCCACGAACTGTGGCGGCGGATTTCAATGTCGCCTTGGCGGTTGATGCGGATGAAGCTCTCCTCGTGTACGCCGATCTGCAACAGATCGTCCAACTGGAGCTCGTCTTCGCTGATGATTTGCTTCAAAGTCTTGCCGGACAATTCGATAAACTGCATGGTTCTCCCTTCCTTGCGTTGGTTCTACCATCTTAATGTACGATGCGGCGGCGGTCAAACGGTAGGGGCGACCGCTCGAACCCCCTCGCAAAGCCGCAGCATCTCGTCGGGCGAGAGCGTTTCGGCGCGACAGGTTGGATCGATCCCCAGCTTTGCGAGCAAGTCGTCCACCTGCCCTTTGTCCAACTGCTTTTGGCCGGCCAGCAGTTCGCTGCGGAGGAATTTGCGGCGATGGAAAAACATCGCCCGCACAAACGCATGGAAGTAGGCTCGATCGGGAATCCGCCCCCGAAGGGCATCATCGAGCGTAATCTGCACGAAGGCCGATGAAACCTTGGGGCGGGGCCAGAAGACCGTCGGCGGCAAGATGCGAACCGTTTCCGTGCGGCATTGCGACTGCACCCAGATGGCCAGGGAGCCGTAGTCCTTCGTTCCCGGCACGGCGACCAAGCGGTCGGCCATTTCTTTTTGCACGGTGCAGGTCATGGTGCATGGCGGCCGGTCGAGGTCCAGCAAATTCGAGATCAGCGGCGTGGCAATATGATAGGGCAGGTTGGAGACGAGTTTGAAGCGACGGCCGGGCGCGGCGGCCAAATGCTTTTCGACTTCTGCCAGGATCGCCGGCTCGATGCGGCTCTTACCGGCAAGCGCATCGTGTACGAGCAGCGTCACGTTGGAAACGTGAAACAGTTCCTCGCAGGCAAGTTGGTGCAAGTTTCGATCGACTTCAACCGATACCACGGCGGCGGCCAAGGGGGCCATGAGCATCGTCAGCCCTCCGGTGCCGGTGCCGACTTCCAGCACAACATCGTCGGGGCCAATCTGAGCCGTTTCCAGCAGCACGCGCTGCAAGTTCAGGTCGATCATGAAGTTCTGACCGAGATCGGTGCGCGGATGGATGCCCGCTTGCTTGAATCGCTTCAAAAGGAAGGAGAGCGTCTGCCGGTCGGCGGCCGGGATTTGGGGCGATGGGTAGTCGGGAAAATTAGTTTGCATGGTGAGGAATTGTAAATTGGAAATTGCAAAATGAAAATTGCAAAGTGACGGATAGGAGAAGACGCCGGAGCAAATGCTTCGTCGATAGACGATAGACTAGCATGGGCATACTCCGCGACGGCAATGCAAGCTGCTTCCCCCCAATTTTCAATTTGCCGTTTTCAGTTCTCAATTTGCGATTTTCCATTCTTTCGACTCGACCAGCCGCTGCACGTACTTGGCCAGAATATCGGTTTCCAGGTTTACTTTGCCGCCGACGGCCAGCGTACCCAACGTTGTCGCCGCGAGCGTAAAAGGGATCAATGCGACGCTGAACCGATCGGACTCGCTACCGACAACGGTAAGGCTTACGCCATCCACGGTAATCGAACCCTTGGGGGCCATCAGTCGTGCCAGTGTACGCGGGACCGAGAACCAAAGTGTGGACCACGCGGCGGAGTCGATCCGTTCCAAAAGTGTTCCGACGCCGTCAATGTGTCCGCTGACAATATGCCCTCCCAGTCGAGCGCTGACCGCCAAAGCACGCTCCACGTTCACGCCGCTGCCAGGCTTCAGTTCCCCCAGGTTCGTTCGGGCCAGCGTTTCCGGCCCGGCTTGAAAGGCCAGCGCATCGTCGTCCACGGCCACGGCGGTCAGGCAGCAACCATTGACGCATACGCTGTCGGAGACGGCAGTCTCCTTTGCAATCATGGGCGCGCGGATCGTCACACGGCAGCCGGGCGGTTCCGCGCGGATGTCGATGATCGTTCCAATGGTTTCAACGATGCCGGTGAACATGGGAAAAAGGTCTTGGGTCTTGGGTCTTAGCGGAAATGTTCAACGTTCTTTCATAGCTCGTTGCGCGACAGTTTTCATCTTTCATCGCTTCCCTTAAAACATGCTCTCTTCCTGGTGTCGTCGTTCCACGATCTTTTCCCAGCAGTAAAGTGCCGGCCCGTAGAGAACGAAGGTCAAACAGACGATTGGCACTGCATAGTGGCGGACGACCATGATGGCCACGAGCGTGAAAATAATTCCCACGAGGTGGCGCGGGGTTCTTTGGCCGCGGAAAACCTGGTTGACCAAGTGGGGATAGGGTACGCGCGAGACCATCAACATGGCAGCGAATATGGCAAAAAACGGCAAAATGAACTGCAATGTTACGTCGAGTTGTGGCGCGTAGGTAAAAGCAGTGTCTTTGTCGCGGAGTGTGGAGAACATGATCGCAAATCCGGCCACGCTCGCAGCCGCCGCCGGGCTGGGAAGGCCGCGAAAGTTCATGTGGTCGTCGTCATCGCTCGTCTCAACGTTGAACCGCGCCAACCGCAATGCCACGCAGACTGCAAAGGATGCCGCAACGACCCAGACTGCCTCTTTGTGCCAAAAGGAAAACTGCGGACACATCTTCACCAACAGGAACGCCGGAGCAACGCCGAACGAGACCATGTCGCACAGGCTATCCAACTCGGCACCCATTTCGCTCGACGCGCCCGCCAAACGTGCCACATAGCCATCCAGGGCATCAAATACCATCGCCAGAAAAATCAGCCATGCGCTGAACATGCAGTCGCTCGGATCGGTGGCAATGTTGCCGGCCGGCGTCAGCGGCGTCTGCACCCGCGAGGCAATCACAATCGCAAAGAATCCGCACACGAGGTTTCCCAGCGTGAACATCGTCGGCAGGATTGCGAGTGTACGGTTAGGACGCATGGGGAAGGGGGAGTGGCGAGTGGGGGACGGCAGTTCTGAACTCTGAACCCTAAGCCCTCATTTTCACTACCACGGTTTCTCCGGCTTTGATTTTCTGGCCTATTTTGACGGTTATCTCCAGCCCCGCTTCGGCGGGAACAATTAGCTCGGTCCGCGAGCCTAGTTTGATCATGCCGAAGACCTGCCCTCGCGCAATGTTCTCGCCGGGCCGCAGGTCGCATACAATCCGCCGCGCGATCGCCCCGGAGATTTGTCGCACAACCCAGCGGCGATGCGGCGGCGACTCCTCTTCCAGGCCGATCCACATGTTCTCGTTGCGAATCGCACTCTCGGGGTTCAACGCATTGAGGAACTCGCCCCGCGAGTAACGCAACGCAACCACCCGCGCATCGGCGGGCGAACGATTCAAGTGTACGTTGAAAATCGACAGAAAAATCCCGATCCGTACCGCCGGGCCACCGACGAATTCATCGTGATCCAAGTGGGTGATCTCTGCAATCGTGCCATCGGCCGGCGAGACCAGCAGGCCCGGTTCTTGCGGCACCCGTCGCGACGGGCTGCGGAAGAAATAGACGATCAACCCCAGCACCACGGCTGGCGGCAACGCCAAATAACACCACGGCGAACCGGCTGGCACGGCCAAGGCAATCAATAGCATAAGCGGGACGCCCATCAGCATCAATTCCGCGCCCCCCCACGGTGCAAACGGAATCATCCGCCGCCATCGAAATGGGTTATCCGCGTCGGCCCAGGAGCAGTCGCACTGATTGCGGCAATACTTCAAATCGCGCGGATCGAGAATGTCGTGCGGGGCACCCTGGCTATCGCCTTGTCGCAGTCCGCGCATCTTCTCCACGTATCCCGGCCGAAACGTTCTCAACCGCCACCTTCGCCACCGCCCCCACGCAAGCTCAATACCATAGCAAACCCCGCCGCCGGGCTGGACACTGCGTATATTGTCAGGCAACGGCTGCGGTATTGCCCGCGTTACTTCGGAATTGGCCATAGAACGTTTACACTCACATCAAGAATCCCCGAACGCCCCATCCTACCCCGCCTTAGCCCTGTTTGGAAGGGTCTAACGTGTCAAAATCGGGCTGAGATCTATCTAAATCGACCTTCACTTGGTGCCCTCACCCGAATGCACGAAATGGGGATTGGATGTTCCCATCGAAATGTCGCCAAAAATCGGCTCTCAAGAGCCGATGTGGGACGCCTTCCGATTTCGCTTTTTGTTCCATCGACGGCATCGGCTTCCGTCGTCGCACAACGATTGATGAAACATGTACAGCAGTACTGTTCTCGGCCTGCCTTGTTTGTCGGCATACATTGTCGAGAGGAGAAAGTGGATGATTTTTCGGGTCGGAGAATAGGAGTTTTTAGAAGCAAAGGGCACGAGCCCTACGACAACCGACTCCTCGCTTGGCTACCCTTGATTAACCGGTCGGCACGGGGTAAAATCAGGCACGTTGGGAAATCAAATTTCCCATCACTCCCGCGACACCGTCGTCATTCCCTTGCCGGCTCACCCGCCTCTCCGCCTCCGTTTCGCGCGCAAATTATGCCTCTTGCTTGGAACGAAATTCGCCACCGCGCTATCAAGTTCGCCAACGAGTGGCAGGACGCCGCGCGGGAATCGTCCGACAAGCAGACCTTTTGGAACGAATTTTTCGATGTTTTTGGTATTTCCCGCAAGGCGGTTGCCTCCTTCGAGGCCCCCGTCAAAAAGGTCACCGGCCACGACGGCTTTATCGATCTGTTCTGGAAGGGGAATCTGATTGTCGAGCATAAGTCGCTGGGCCACGACTTGGGCAAAGCGCACTCCCAGGCTTTCGATTACATTCAAGGGCTCTTTAACGAGGGTAAGCAGAATGAAATCCCCCGCTACGTCATCGTCTCCGACTTCGCGCGGGTCGTGCTTTACGACCTCGAGCCCGAGGACCAAACATACCTGCCGCTGTTTGACGAGGAGCGCGCGCGGCCCATCGCCGATTTCGCCCTCCAGGATTTTCATAAAAACATCCGACCCTTCGCCTTCATCGCCGGATATCGGCAGCAAAAACTCGATCCCGAGGATCCGGCCAACTTGCAGGCGGCGCGGATCATGGCCGACTTGCACGACGCCCTGAAGGCAGGCAATTACGAGGGCCACGAATTGCGGGTGTTTTTGGTCCGCATTCTCTTCTGCCTTTTTGCCGAGGACACCGGCATTTTCGGCCAGCCGCGGCAATTCGAGTTGTACCTTATCAATCGTACGCTGCCCGACGGCTCCGACCTCGGCATGCGGCTGGCGCGGCTTTTTCAGGTGCTCAATACACCGGAAGAGAAGCGTCAAAAGCACCTCGAAGCCGACTTGGCCGAATTCCCCTACGTCAACGGCGACCTCTTCCGGGAAACGCTGACGTTCGCCGATTTCAACAGCGACATGCGCAACGCGCTCTTGGCGGCCGGCCGCTTCCGTTGGGAAAAAATCTCGCCGGCCGTGTTCGGTTCGCTGTTTCAAGAGGTGATGCAAGCGCCCGAGCGGCGGCAACTCGGCGCGCACTACACGGCCGAGAAGAACATTATGAAGGTCGTCCGCTCGCTTTTTCTCGACGATTTACGCGCGGAACTGGACGCCATCAAGATCGACAAATCGACGCGCCGCGCGGCGCGCCTCGACGAGTTCCACAACAAACTGAAAAGCTTGACGTTCCTCGACCCGGCCTGCGGCTGCGGCAATTTTCTGGTTATTACGTATCGCGAGTTGCGTGCGCTGGAGTTGGAAGTTCTCAGGCTAAAACACGGCACGCAACGGCACTTCACGCTCGACGAGATCGGCAACCTTTCGCGGCTCGACGTCGATCAGATGTACGGCATCGAGATCGAGGAATTTCCCGCCCGCATTGCCGAAGTGGCCCTGTGGCTCGTCGATCACCAGGCGAATCTCGAAATTTCCCTTGCGTTTTCCGAGAGGTTTATACGCATTCCCTTGCGGAAGAGCCCGCACATCCACGTCGGCAACGCGCTGCGGATGGACTGGCGCGATTTAATTACACGGGAGGAATGCTCGTACATTCTCGGCAATCCGCCGTTCGTTGGAAAGCACTATCAAACGGGATCGCAAAAAAACGATCTTTACGAAGTGCTTTCCAACTTTCGCAACGTCGGTGACGTTGACTATGTTGTTGCATGGTTCAAGCGAGCCGCGGAATACATATGGGAAACCCGCATCAAGGTTGGATTTGTCGCTACCAATTCAATCACACAAGGGGAGCAGGTTCCATTGATTTGGGGCGAAATCCTTGATCGCTACGGGTTGACCATTCACTTTGCGCATCGGACTTTCGCATGGGAAAGCGAGGCGCGAGGAAAAGCCCACGTGCATGTTGTCATCATCGGGTTTGCAGCCTTCGAAAACGGCCCGAAACGCCTGTTCGATTATGACGCCGGTGGAAAGGACCCCGGGGAACAATTGGTCCCATTTATAAGCCCTTATTTAACCGCCACTTCGAACGTGCTAGTGAAAAAGCGTCAGAGGCCGCTGGCGAAAGTTCCAGAGATGCGCTGCGGCAACAAGCCCGCTGATGGCGGACACCTCATTCTGACTGACGAGGAACGCAGCGACTTGTTGCGCGAAGAGCCTGGGGCAAAAGATTGGCTTCGGCCCTTTACCGGTTCGCAGGAGTTCATTAACGGCGGAACGCGCTGGTGCCTTTGGCTAGAAGATGCGAGCCCCGCGCAACTTCGCCGCATGCCGACGGTCTGGGCACGGGTCCAAGCCGTCAAGGCTTTCCGCGAAAAAAGCACCGCAGCGCCGACAAACGAAGCAGCAGCATTTCCGACTCGGTTCTTCTTCGTGTCGCAACCTAAGACCATGTATATCGTAATTCCGGAAGTGTCTTCAATTCGCCGCCGGTACATCCCCATCGGATTTCTGTCCCCATCGATTATTGCTAGCAATAAGCTTTACCTGGTTGCGTCGCGAAATCTGTATCTTTTTGGCACGCTGGCGTCCGCAATGCACATGGCATGGACTAGACAAGTGTGCGGGCGGCTAAAATCCGACTTCCAATACTCGGCCACAATGGTTTACAACAACCTTCCGTGGCCTGATTCCCCGACCGAAAAGCAGAGTGAGGCAGTGGAAAAAGCGGCCCAGGCCGTCCTCGATGCGCGCACGAAATATCCCGACGCGACGCTGGCCGACCTCTACGATCCGGTCTCCATGCCCCCCGTGCTGACGAAGGCGCACGCGGCGCTGGACCGCGCCGTCGATCGCTGCTACCGCAA
>JANXOJ010000187.1 GCA_025353625.1 Planctomycetota bacterium
GTTCGCGTATGGGCGGCGAAGCTATTGACCACACTCCCCGCGCCGGATAGCCCATTGATCGTTGCCGCGTTATCGTGGAAATCAACCGTGGCTCCGACATCGATCACCAAATTGCTATTGGCCGAGAGTGCGTTCGAGGCCAATTCCTCGAGCGTTCCGGCCACGACGTGCGTATCGCCGGAATAAGTCTTCGTACCGGAGTTGTTAAAGATCCATTTGCCGCTGCCGATTTTTACGATGGAGAGCGTGCCGCCGGTGGGATTGGCAATCGTGGGACTGAGCGAATTGTTGTTCGTATCGGCGCCGCTGAGCGTCAGGGTGATATTTGCGCTGGCGGCAAGGCTGATGGCTCCGCCGTTCGTAAAGCTTGCATTGCGGTTGTCGATCGTGCCGCCGTTGGCCGTGAGCGTGAAGAGCCGGTCGGTGGAGCCGGCCGCACTGAGCGTCCCGCCGTCGAGTACCAGATTTGCCGACACATTGGACGATATGCCCAGGGCGCTGGCAATCAAGCCATTGGCGACGGTGCCGGTAATGCTTCCGCCGCTGCGAATGGTCGTAATACCGCTATAGCTTTGTGCGGCAGAGACGATGAGCGATAGCGGATTGGCAGCCGCAACCGGCGTCGCACTGCCCAGGCCGACGGTGACGGAATTCGTGCCGCTCAATGCGACCGCATTGCCGATCGTGAGTGCCCCGCCGCCACCGCCAAAACGATAACCGCTGCCGAAGGGTGTCAGTACGCCGCTGAACGTTGCCGCGCCGACGGCGCCGATAGTAATACTGGGAAGGTTGGCCCCCGTGCTGCTGAAATCGAGCGTATTGCCGCTACTGGCCGCCAAGGCGACGACGCCACTGGAAGAAGGTGCAATCCGTCCCAAAAACGCTTGGTCGATGGCATATCCGGCTGCCGCCACGGCACCGGGGCTGACGGTCACGCTTGCCCCGCTGCCGCCGATGCTGGCCACCGAGTTGAACTGCAATATACCTGCGAGGATCGACGTTGCACCGCCGTATGAATTGGTAGCCGTGAGGATCACGGAACCGACGGGTCCATTGGCCGTGCCGACGGCCCCGACGACGAGGGATCGTCCGCTGCCGGTCAAGGGGCTGGTCGCGGTCAGCGTCCCACCGCCACCGCCCAGGTTGTAGACCGTTCCCGCCGGTGTGAGCGTGCCGCTGTAGGTGACGGCCCCGAAAGCTCCCAAACTGACGTTGGGAAGGTTCGCGCCGGTCGCCGAGAAATCGAGGCTATCGGTCTCGCTGCTGCTCAACGCCAAGAGGCCCGACGAGGCGGTCGTCAATCGATTGAGAAATGTCTGACTGACGCTGGTGCCGGGCGCGGCCAAGGTCGCACCGTTGGCGATCGTCACGTTCTTGCCGGAGCCGCCAATCGTCGAGGCCGCCGGGAAGATCAAAGCACCGCCGCTGACGGTCGTGCTGCCCGTATACGTATTCGTTCCGGTCAAGGTCTGCGAGCCGCTCCCCGTCTTAACGAGATTGATGCCGCCGGTGATGGCGCCGTCGAACTGTGCCGTGGCATTGTTGTTGCCGAGCGTAAGGGTGTGCGTGCCGGAATTATTATCCAGGGACGAATAGGTCGCCAGTCCATTCCAGAGGCCGTTGATGTTGAGGTCGTTACCGTTCATCTCCAGCTTTTCCGGATAGGCACTGCCGAAGTCGGTCGCCGTGCCGAAGACGACGTTCCCTTTGCCGACGCCGTAGGGAAGTGCAACGCCGGCACCCAACGTGAGCGTACCCATGTTCACGTTGGTATCGCCGCTGTAGGTGAGCAATGCGGTCGGGGCAATCGTCCAAGGGGCGGAGCGGTCTTTGATGAGCGACGTTTTGCCGACTGCCGGATCGCCGATATCGCTGCCGAACGTTGACGTGGCTGCGGTATCGCCGCCTAAGCTCAAGCTGCGGTCGCCGGATCCGCTCACGACGATTGCACCCGGATTGGTGAACGTCAGTCCGCCGCTGGCATAAATTGCGCCGCCGTTGGCCGTCACCGTGAAGAGTCGGTTTGTGCTCGTTGCCGACGTGCTGCTGTAGAAGAGCGTGCCGCCATCGAGGATGAGGTTCGATGCCGCGCTCGTCGAGGCGCCGATACTGCTAACGATGCCGCCATTGGTCAAGACCGAGGCATTGAGCGAGCAATCGCCCGTGTAGGGCAGGCCGGTTCCGTCGGTGGCTGCGCCGAGTCCGATGTTGGCGATGCCGCCGCCGATGAGCGTCGGCCCGGTATACGTGTTGGCCGTGCCTAGGACGAGCTCCGCATTGGCCACCTGCATCAGCGTGCCGCTGCCGCTTATGACGTTCGTGCAGGTCGTCAGATAGCCGCGATTGAAGACCAGCGTGGCATTGTTGACGATACTGCCGCCGCCGAGCTTGCCACGAAATCCGCCATCGCCTGGGCCGTAAGAAACGGGCGTGCCGCCGACGCCGACTTGCAACGATCCGCCGCTAATCGTCGTCGTGCCGGCATAGGTATTATCGCCGGAAAGAATCTGCGATCCGCTGCCGACCTTGACGAGGTTGATGCCGCCGCTAATGATTCCCGAGAACAACCCTCCGGCATCGGCGTTGCCGAGCGTGAGGCTGCGCGTGCCGCTGGAATTATTTAGCGTGCCTCCGCCATTGCCGTTGGGGCCGGCCGTTCCGCCGGTTGGCACGAGGCCATCGTTGAGGCCGTTGATGGAAAGGTTGCGGCCATTCATTTGCAACGTGCTGCCTAGTGAAATCACCACATTGCCGCGGCCGACGCCGAAGGGCAACGCGCCACTGGTGCCCATCTGAAGCGTGCCATTGCGAATCGTCGTATCGCCGGTGTAGGAATGCAGCCCCGAATTGAGCGTCCAGGTACCGCTGCCGTCTTTGATGAGCGAGGTCGCACCCACTACGGGGTTTGCGATGGCTGCCGACAAGACGTTGGCTGCGCTGCCGCCGGCGAGGAGGATCGTGCGGTTCCCGCTGCCGCTTGCGACCAGCGTGCCGGTATTGGTCCAGTTCATGGAGCCGCCGTTGTCGCCGAGCGTCGCGCCGCCGAGGGCGATGGTGAAGAGCCGATCCGTAGCGGTGGCCGCATTGGCCTGGAGCGTGCCGCCGTTGATGACGAGATTGGCCGCCACGTTGGACGACATGCCCAAGGGCGAGTTTGCGCCGCCGTTGGATAGCGACGTTACAGCTAAGATGCCTCCGTCGAGGGTTGTCGTACCGGTAAAGCTATTGGAATTACTGACGACGACCGTGCCGGAACTGCCGCTATTGCCGATTGCCAGCGACGACGTACCGGCGATGATTGGCGTATAAGTCAACGTGCCGCCTCCGCCACCAAGTTCGTAAATGCCGCCGAGAGGAGTGTAGCTGCCGCTGTAGGTCACGCTACCGACGGCTCCCAGCGACATGGCCGCGAAGGGGGCCAAAGATCCCGACGTGAAGTTCAACGCTGCCGCGGAGTCGGCAACCGTAAGGGCCAAGCTGCCGACGGATGCCGGATTGAGTCGGGCGAGAAAGGCCGGGTTGGCGATGCCGGGAACGTACGAAACCGCACCGCCGCCGTTGACCGCGATGCTCGCGCCGCTGCCGCCGATGCTGCTCGTTGTCGCGAACTGTATCAGGCCGGCGTTGACCGTCGTCGTGCCGCTGTAGCCGTTCGTGCCATTCAGGACGAGCGTGCCGCCATTGTTGACGACGCCAACGCCGGAAAGGCCACCGTTGATCGTCGCCGTGCCCGAGTTGACGAACCCGGCCGCTCCCGCCGCAACACTTCCGCTGCTGCTAAAGCTGCCTGCATTGTTAATGCCGGAACTGCTCAGCGTTCCGCCCGTCATCGAAAAGATTCCCTGCGAGCCGATGGCCAACGTCCCCGTGCCGGTCGAGACGAGTCCGCCGCTGGCGATGGAAAGCGTGCTGGCACCGCTCTGCCCGAACGTCAGTTGCGATGTATTCCACTGCGAACCGGTCCCCGTGACGGCCACACTTGCCAGACCGTCGATCCAAATAACCGAACCGATGGAATTAACTTTCGCTCCGTTGGAAATCGTATTGCCGAAATTGACCGTGGTGGTCGAGAGGGCGTTGATCGTGCCGCTGCCGCTGAAGGTTGCCCCGCCGAGAACCATTGCGTCGCTTGCCGTAAGCGTAGGCGAACCGGCGGCCGCGTTGAGGGTGCCTTGAAGGAGGCTCAGTTTCTGCACCGACGCGCTGGCATCGAGCGTGAGCGTGCCGCCGTTCATTACCGCGTCAAAGTAGGTTGACGTGCCGACATTGTTGATGGGGGCCGCATTCACTGCGCCGTCGGTAAAGGTCGTGGAGGTGCTGTTGGCGTTGGTGCCGCCCTTGTTGAGGGCCGTGTAGCCGTAGGATTGCGTCTGCCAGCGAGTGGCATCGGACCAATTGCCGGCGCTGTCGCTGAACTGGGCAACCGAGAACGCACCCGGATTTTGGATATCCATCCGCACGGCGTCGTATTCCATGTTTCCGCCAACGATATGGAACGTGACCGAGTTGTTGCCGCTGTGCAGCCACGAGCCGGAGAAGGTCAGTTTGCGGTACATCTCGCGGCTGCTGGAATCGCCGCTGCGGTAGACGACGGAGGCGTTGTCCGCCGTGTGATCGAACCCCGCATCGACGCGATTGGTAAGGCCGTTGACTAAAACTCCCAAGTCGTTGATGAACTCCTGACTGGCCAGGGCGACGGTGACGGTGACCAGGGCATTCGCCGCTGGCGCCGAGGCCAAGTTAAAATTCACATTATAGAAATCCTGGCTGGGATTCTGTTGATAGAGCGGCCAGTTGCGCCAATTCTGCGTATCGTTGAACGGATTGGCCGAGTTGACCGTGTAGTTCACGCCGGTGGGAAAGTCTTTCGTGAAGTCGAACGTGGCGATGTAGTTGTTGTAGCTGCTGCCGTTGTGGAACTCACCCGCAGAACGGTCGAACGTGCCGATTTGCCAAGTCCCCTTGCCGCTGATATCCGGCGTCCAGGCGAGATTGCCGGCATTCGTCGTGCTACCGCCGGAGACGACGATATTATCGTACGTCACCTCGCGATAGACGCCCGGTTTGATGACGGTAATGCGGTAAGTGCCGGGCCGGACGTCGGGCAGCGAAAAGGTGCCGTCGGAATTGGGCGAGACCCAATAGTTGTAGCCGGCTGCTCGCCGCTGATACTCTTGCGAGATCGGATCGGCGGCGTACTGCGTGGGGTCGAACGTCGAAAGGATGACGGTGCTGCCGGTCATCGTCGAGCCGTCGCTAAGGCGAATCTTGCCGTTCACCGACCCGCGTTGCGCGGAGGAAGCGTAATAGGGCAGATTGAGCGAATCGTAGAAATTATTGAGGTACGTGCCGGTGGTGTATTGCGCGGCGTCGGCTCGCATCGCGTTGACGTTCGTCCCGGTGTTGAAATAAGTGAAGTAGGGTCCGAAGGCTTTATCCATGCTGCCGGTATAGAGCAGGCCGGGGCCCCCTTGGTGGCTGCCGGCCGGGCAGACGATGAACGACGCGCCGTCGGCCCAAACCGTTTGGGGATGCGTGGGGCCGGCATTCCATGCCTCGTTGCTGCGGTAATTGGTGATGTTCCAGACGCCGAAATTGCTCGCCGATGCGGTCAAGGTTTTCGTCGCCGCCGTGGTATTTGCGGCGGTAATCAGCCCTGTCACGTCCCCTTCGTTGAGGTGATTGTCGCGCCAATCGTACTTCGTTTCCATCGCCTTGATATACTCGCCGGGGATGCCGCGCATATCGGAAGTTTCGGCGGTGAGGTATCGCCCCTGATTGCGCGTGGGAACGCCTGCCGCCTGAAAACCCCAATAGTTGTTGGTAATCGACGAATAACTGAACAGCGATCCGTTGAAGAACTCCGCAAAGCGGTTCTCGCTGCTGGCATAGTTTGCGGAGCCTGCCGAATGGTGGTAGGTCAAGTAGGTATGGAACCCCGGCTCGTTGTCGCGAAGGATCCAGTGCCAGGTGACGTCGAGCGGTTCCGTGGATGTCGCCGGGTGAAAGGCCGAAAGGTCGACGAAGTTCGAGCCGGTGCGGTAGCTATACGTCTCGTTGGCGTCGAGGTAAATGCCGGGCGTCCCCTGAATGTCGTAGTACAGTCCTTTGGAACCAACCATTTGTTGGCTATCGAAGTTGATCGAAGTGACCTCACCCGCCAACGCGCCGGTGGAATACATCTGAAACGACAGAGAGCCGTTACTGATGAGGTAGTAGCTGCCGTGGCTATCGGAGAGGGTTTGCACGGTCGGCGTAGCTTGAGCGGGCAGTGCGGCGCACAGGGCCAGAAGCAACGCCGCGACGAGGCAGCCCGCACCTTCCAACGCAACCGTCGATCGCCGCTTTCCTACCAAGAAAACGCCGACACCAGCACCCCGATACGCACCCACAAGAGGCAGCTTCATTCAATACCCGACCGTGAAAACGAGTCACAAGACTAGAAAAGCCCACATCCATCCTAACCGACCTGTAGCGTGCCGTCCATTCCGACGCGGACCAGCACGACGGCAATGGGAGCGGAAGGGCGCAAGGTGCAATCAACCGAGCCAACACCGCAGAACGATCCGTCGTCATGTAACGGTTTACAATATGGTACGATTTATGGAGCGGCCGCAGGATAATGTAGCCGGCCCAACCC
>JANXOJ010000196.1 GCA_025353625.1 Planctomycetota bacterium
ATCTGATCGTAGACCCGCATGAACGACAACGGCCCCGAGGGACGCCCACCGCCGGAGAGCTTCTCGCGATGCGATCGAAGCGTGCTCAGGTCGGTTCCGGTTCCGGAACCGAACTTGAACAACATGGCCTCGCTGCGGGCAAGCTCCATGATGTCTTCCATGTTGTCGCCGACGCTTTGAATGAAGCAAGCGGACGCTTGCGGAAATTCGTAGGGGTTCTCCGGCTGGGAGACCTCGTTCTTCGCGGCGTCCCAGTGCCAATTGCACATCGAACCCTTGACGCCGTATTGGTGGTACAAACCGACGTTGAACCAGACCGGCGAATTGAAGGAAACGTATTGATGGATGCAAAGCCACGATAGGTCGCGGTAGAAGTTCTCGGCATCTTGGGCCGAGGCAAAGTAGCCGTCCGCCAAGCCCCAATCGGCAATGGTGCGGCTGACGCGGTGAACGAGTTGCCGCACGCTCTTCTCGCGCTCCGACGTGCCGTTCTCACCGTAAAAATACTTGTTGACGACGACGTTCGTCGCAAGTTGAGTCCAAAACGTGGGAACTTCACAATCCTTTTGCTCGAAAAGGACATTGCCGCCTTCCCCCTTGATGGCGGCGGTTCGGGTTTCCCATTGAACCGTGTCGAAGGGATCTGCCACATCGACGGGGCAAAAAATCAGGTCTACCGTTAGACCTGTGTTAGGTAGGCCCGCGTTCGCGAGGCCCGCGTTAGACGGGCCCAAATTCGGGCTCCGCGCCGGCTTGGCCGGACGTTCGGCAGTGGCAACGGATGATTGAACAGCTTCGTTTTCGTAAGAATCCATGAAACGACCTCATTCCTCTCGGGATCAATGGCTCTAAATCCTGGCCAAGTTTAGTGAACGTCAGTATACAGAAAAGCTGGCGTCACGGGCTTCCTACCCAACATATTGTATACCTCGTCCAACCGAACCACAATATGCAGGAAAGATGGCCCAAGTTTAATCCTTTCTTCACGAACGTCAACGGCACCTCAAAAACTTGGTTGTAAATCTCTATGAGATTACGGTTTGCGTCAAATGGATTTCTAACAGATGCTAGCACTGCTAGCGGAAAAACTCCGACTTTGCCGTCGCAACTGCTTTTAAGATAAGGAGTTGTGGATTCCGTGCAATTCAAGGCTTGGTTTCGCTAAATTGGGGGCCATAGCGGCACTGCCGCTATTTAGGATATCTCCCGCATGGTTGGGCCGATGCTTGGAATGATCGGGACGCCCGCCCAGATTTCCCTACCCCCCCCAACGCGGAGCCGCACCGCTGGATCGCCAAGGACGACATAGTTCCGGGCGTCGTTATTGGCAGTCCACATCGCTGCCAAATCCAGGTCATCTGGCACCTTACCGAAAGATAATTCTTCGAGCTCGCTGCTGAGGTCCGACGATAGTTCGGCGTAACGCTGATTGAAGGGTTCGAGGGCAGAACCGACGGGGTGTCCGTTGCAGAGTCGCAACAAGGTGCTTTCAAAGACGGCCAGTTGTTCGCCGGCACGCTTCCATACAAAGGAGGAGCCCCAGGCACGGTCGATGTGGCCCACCACGGCCAGGGCACCGCAGGTGAGCAACTTCTGGGGCAGGCTTGCCGAGAAGGCGTACGGGGCCAGGGCGGCGCGGTCTTTCAAAGCTTGCCGCGAGAAATCGTCCATCTTGGGAGTGCCCGCTCCGTAACATGCGAAGAAAAACGCCACCAGACCCTCCAAGCGCGTCGTACTACTCACATCCTCCGCCGCGAAGTAGTACTCGGGCGGAATGGGTTTGTGCAATTGTTGCGGCCCGGGCCAATCTTGACACAGCAACGCCCCTTGATCCGGCAATTGCCTTGGATCACCGTTCGGAAAACCGATGCCATGACTGGCGGTAAACAGGATGGCCGGGGTTTCCTCGCCTCCCAGCAATCGGCTCAGACCGGCCTTGGTGGCCGCGTCGTTCAGCACGGTCTGCACCTGCCACGCCGGTTGTTCGGCGGCCAGTTTAACCGCCAGGGGACTGACGAGATGATCGTGACTTAATTGCGTGGCCCGATCACCCAGGTTCCGCGTGCCGAAAAATGTCGCCCGGCACGGTTTTGTTTGCTGCCCGGTTTCAGCCTCCACAACATTGCGGGCGTATTGTGCATAGTCGTCCAAACGATCGAAATGGATGCGGCCGACCGCGTACTGCACGTCGAGCTGATACTGAAAGCGATAGGGGATCGCCTCGGGATCGCCGACAATCAGAAGATAGTAGGGCACTTTCGCCGGATCGGCAGGCCCCGGTCCCACGCCGCGGCCCGTTCCGACACAGTGCGGAAGACGCGCCAGATACTGCTGTTTGGACTCGCCCGGCCGGTAACCGTCTTGGCCGGTGTATTCGCGGTAGTAGCTTTTCTTTTGCGTTGCCTGCTTTCGACGATGCTCAAGCAAGGGGCTGAGTGCCTCGCGGAGGGCCGGATCGGCGTCGCATGCAAAGATAGCGGCCCAGCCCGAATCGGCCAGATCGATCGGATTTACGCCCTCGACGAGGGCGAAGTGGGGCTGGCTTATGCGATCCCACCATTGCTTCAACTCTTGAATGACTTTTGGATCGAGTTGTTCACCGCGCGCTATGGCGGAGATTTCATGGGGCGACAACGCGGGCAAGAGGTATTCGCCGGTGGCACCGTTGATGCCATTGAAACAGAGGACGTCCTGGTCTTCCGACATTTTGAAAATCCTTAGAAATGTGTTCCCACGGTAACTCCGAAACAGTTACTTTTCCGAATCGACGGCTTGCGGTCGATCTCCTTTCGGATCGATGAGCCATAGCTTCACGGTGCGGTCGTCGCTGCCGCTTACAATGCAATTATCGTTGCCGGCAAAGACCAGTCCATAAACGTCGCCGTTGTGACCTCGGAGGATCGCGATTGCTTTGCCGGTGACCGCATCCCACAATCTCACGGTCTGGTCGTGTCCGCTGCTTGCGATCCGTTTTCCATCGTGGCTGAAGGCCGCGCGAAAAACTGCACCCCCATGGCCCGTCAAGGTCATCAACTCCGAACGGGTCGCGGCATCCCATAGTTTAACCTTCCCATCCACGCCGGAACTGGCGATCCGCGTTCCCTCCCGGTTGAAGGTCGCGGAGGTTACCGGGCCTTGGTGTGCCGAGATCTTCTGCATTAACCGTCCGGTTTCCGCGTTCCAGAAAGTGAGATTGCCCTCGCTGTCGCCGCTGAGAACCTGACGATCGTCCGGGCTAAAAGTTACGGCGCAGACGCCGCCTGTGTGTATTAGTGCCGGCAACATTTCATTGCCCGTTGCCGCATCCCACAGTTTGACCGTTTTGTCTTCGCTCGCACTGGCAATCACCTTCCCATTCGGGCTGAAGGCTACTGCGAAAATCGTCGCCGCGTGCGGGGTAAAGGCCGATGAAATTCTCGATCCATTGTTGGCATCCCACAATTGCAAGGTAGGATGTTGATCCGGATCATCGCTGCCGCTCTCGCCGCCACTGACGATTCGCTTCCGGTCTGGGCTGAAGGCCAGACAAAAAACTCCTCCGTCAACG
>JANXOJ010000198.1 GCA_025353625.1 Planctomycetota bacterium
GTGAACTCGGAAACCTTCTTCCCCGACACGGTCACGATGAGTGCGTCGGCCGTCTGCTTCCACGAAACTTTGTCGTCGCTGCCCAACAGACTGATGCTCGCGATATTGTTGACGTTCTCGCCGGCCGGCTTGGCTAGCGAACGGATGACGAGCTGCCCATCCTCGGGCCAGCCGAGGGCGATGGCATAGAGCGTCGGCCCCTTCGTTGTGAAGCGGATTTCCTTGGCGTTGTACTTAAAATCTTCGCCAAAATTGCCTCCCTTCACGCGGACCGCGCTTTCGCCGTAGACTTGCCAGGGCCGGGTTCCATAAATGGCCTCGCCGTGAATCGCGATCCAGTCGGCCAATTGACCAAGCATCTGCTCGACCTCGGGATCGATCGATCCATCGGGCCGCTGCACCACGTTTAAGAGTAGGTTGCCGTTCTTGCTGACGTTATCGACCAGCATGTGAATCACCCAACTCACCGGACGGAACTTCCAATGGCGGTTGTAGTACCAGTCGCCGATCGAGGTATCGGTCTGCCAGGGCGACGGCTCGATGCGAGGCATGATGCCGCGTTCTAGGTCTTCCACCCAGCGGCCCGCCGACTTCTGCTTGCAGTTATAAATTGCTTCCGTTTGGCCGCCGTGCAGGGCGGCGTCGGAGTTATACAAGTGGGCGATCATGCTCAAGCCGGTCTCGTTGCCAAAGGGCACGGCACCGTCGGAATAGAGAAGGTCGGGGTGATAGTTGTCGACCAATTCCTTGATCTCCGAGTACCATTGCTTGTGCCAACGCGGGTCTTTGCTATACCAGCCGCGGTCGCCGGGCAGGGCCGGGAAGTGATAGAGATCGGCATACTTAGGATCGGCCCCGTCGTAGGGCACGCCCGCTTTGGGGCCCGTCTTATCGGAACCGTGGCTCGATTGGAACCAGGTGAAGCTAGCCCCTAGATGCTCGGAGACGCCGAACCGTAGTCCGTTTTTCTTAGCCGCCTTCTGCCAATCGCCGACCACGTCGCGCTTGGGGCCCATGTTGACCGCGTTCCACTTGTGCAACTTCGAGTTCCAGAGAAAGAAGTTATCGTGATGCGAGCCCATGCTGACGAAATACTTTGCCCCCGCTTTCTTGTAGAGCTGCATCAAACGTTCGGGATCCCACTTCTCGGCCTTCCAGAGCGGAATGATATCCTTATAGCCGAACTCGGAGGGATGGCCGTAATTCTCAAGATGATACTTGTAATGCTTGTTGCCCGGCTCATAAATACCGCGCGCATACCAGTCGCCATCCATCGGCACGGCCTGCGGGCCCCAGTGTGCCCAGATGCCGAACTTGGCATCGCGAAACCATTCCGGACATTTATATTGCTTGAGCGAATCCATCGTCCCCTGGAATGGCCCAGGGGCGATTTCTGGCTTGCCCGCTTCCGGCTTGGCAGGATCGGCTTCGCCAAACGCAACGCACGATTGAAACAACAGAGCCACCAACGCACTTCCAGTCCACGCGATCTTCATCACAAGTCTCCTGCATTTGAAAGTTACCCAACGCTTCGACGCCCTAAAGAGCAGTCAAGGGGACTATTGTATTCCAAGTGCCGGACGACTGCAATTTGGCAGAAATTATGCCGAAATTGTCGCTATTGTGAAGCCGTCCGACTTTTCTCCATGCGGACGAATCCCCGATGGCTCCGGTGGCAACAAGAAGAATCAGCCGCATTACAACTGGCCGCAGATCGCCTTTGCGTTCATTGAACGGTGGAGCTAGTACACGGCACACTCTCCATCGGCTCCTTAATCGTCGGGCTGCTGGTGGGCTCGCCGTCCCAACTCGTCCAACAATGGGTGCGGTAGTTGTAGAGTTTGCAGACCCGCAGCGCGTAGCGAAAGCTCCGCGTGGTGAATTTGTGTTCGACAATCTCGCCCGAATAGGCGTCTCGCAGCGATTTCTGGGCCTCCGCTAGGTTGTAAAGCGGAATTCGTGTATCGACGTGGTGGGCCGTGTGTTCCATGATGTTGTAGACCACCCAGTTGATCGGCCCCGGGAACGTCACATGAGCCGTTCCAAGAACTTGCCCGCCAAAGAACGTCCACTCCTCCTGGTTGTCGAACCAGGGAACTTGCGGATGCGTGTGGTGCAGGAAGATCAAAAATCCGATCAGCCAATTCCAAACAACGAAAGGCAGCCACTGGCCGAAAAAGAGTGATTCCAGGGCCGACGTATCGTTGCCAAACCAGCCCGGAGCATGGATCAAAAAGACGGTTTGTGCCGCGATAAAAGCGATCAAGAGCAGATCGTCGGCGATGAACCGTCCCAAACGCTTATTGCCGCGAATTTTCGGACCAGGCAGCAGCAATTTCCCGATATAAATCTCAAGAAAATAGTACGCGCCAAGTCCCAGTGCCGTTCGATAGTAGCGGTGCAATGCCCTATGCCAGCCGGGCAATTGGTCGTAGGCCTCCTTGGAAAGCGGTGCCCAGACGAAATCCTTGCCGCTCAAATTTGTCCATGCGTGGTGGATGTGATTGTGGCCGTTCTCCCAACCGGCAAACGGATGCCACGACGGCAGTAACGCGATGCGGCCCAATATCGAGTTGAGAAGCTTTGAGGGGGCGAACGACTGGTGGCACGCATCGTGACCAATCACGAACAGCGTCGATAGGAAGAAAGCGTTCGCCAGCGAAATAAAGAGCTTCAACGGCCACCAAGGAGCCACCACGGTTCCCAGGAATGTCCCCGCATACAAACTAAATGCCAAAGTGAACAGCAAGAGGGCCTTCGTCGTCGAGCGCACGCGGGCCTCGGGCCGGATATTCGCCCGCACATCGGGGGCCTTCCGGCCGGTGGAAACAGAATTGGCCATATCGGCAAAAAATGATCGGTTTGCAAACGGAGGGATAATTGAAACGCACGGGAACCACAATCCTCAATTGTCCCCGATAATTCTACGCAGTCCCGTCATTGTAGCCCAGGGGCTGCCCGGAAGGAAAGGCTAGAACACGCCTTTTCGGCAACATCACCCCGCCCCGGCGAAACATTCTGCCAGGAACTGCGTTCGCAGGCGATCGAGTTCTTCGCGTCCGAACCGCAATTCCACCGCGCGGGGGCGCAATATCTGGAATTCCGACTCCCGCCCGGCAAAGAGCAACGAGAGTTGCCCACGGCCTTTCATGTCGCCAACGACAATCGCACCGATTGGCCGACCATCGCAATAAACAAATGCGTACTCATCCTTGGCAAAGCGCAATGCAAGCATCGGTAAAACCTCCCTGAGTATTCGGATCGCAAATCCATTCTTCAAACGGGCTGGAGTTTATATCCGATCCAAAAAGCAAGCAATAGCAGCTTTAAGTTTTTTTAGGCAGGATTAGGCAAATGTCGGCTGCCGTGGGTTCCTATTGACAGGATGGCGGTAAATATGGCATAAATATGGCATACTTGATCGCCGATTTCGCTCAAAGGATAATTTCGGCCACAGTTTGACGCTGTTTTTGCCATGCCCAAGCCCAAAAACGTTACGCCAACACAGCAGGTCACGATTGCGACGACGCCGCAGGTCGTGAAAATCCTGGTGCGGCTGGCCGAACAGGGTTTGCATGGAAAAAACGTCGCCGAAGTGGCCGAACGCCTGCTCAGCGAGCGGCTTCGCGAGTTTGTTGAGCAAAAGAAAATCCTCATTGAGGATTTGGAGGAAGCGTAATTAACCCACGGAGGAAATAGATCGTGAACGTTCCAGAAGCCCCGATCCAGCCGGTGGTCGTGAATATCGCCGTCGCCGCGCAGTACCTCGAGGTCAGCCCCGACACGGTTCGCCGTTTAATCCGCAGCGGTGCTATTCCGCACGCCCGGATCGGCCACAGCATCCGCATTCGCCGCGTCGATTTAGACAGTTACGTGACCGATCAGGTTTCACGGAAATGGCGTCGTTTTGACGGTCGCGGTCGCCGCAACGTGCCAACGGAACTACAGGACGACTGATCTACTTTGCGCGGGCCGAATTGCGGATTTCTGCCTAACTCAAAAACTTCCGCAGGGATTCCACCGAATCGAGCGATTCAAATTGGTCTTTGCCAAAACCAGGTTCCGCTCCGGCGGCAAGGGCCTCTTCCTGATATTGCGGATAGTTGCTAATCAGCATGACCGGCGTGGCGGCCAAGGTCGGCTCGGCCTTGATGCGACGGATGGCGTCGAGCCCATGCTGCCCGTTGGCGTCGAATATCCGGTTCACCACGACGAGGTCGAACTGCTCCGTGCGAAGCCGCTCCAAAGCGGCTTCCGTGTGTTCGGCACCATGGACCACCGCATTAAAATGCTCGCCCAACAGGCGCGTCAACCGACCGTGATCGTAACCGCAATTGCCAACCGAAAGGACTCTTTTGCTCATGGGCCGATTTTTAATAGACTGGGCGGTTTACGCCGGTTGATTGTCGCCCACACGATAACGGACGGCGAGTCGCGTTATCTAAGTCGTCGCGCGATCAACACCATTCCCAGTGCTCCCGCCAACGTCAACGCCAAGGTACTTGGCTCTGGGACCGGTATGGTGCTGATTTGAGCCGTGTAGTTCACTGAATCGGCGAGCCAGGTCGTGCCGGAGTCCGCCGTGCTGGCAAAGCCATTGTAATTGTAGCCGGGCGTCACCCCAGGCGTCGTGCCGTTTACCGCATTGTCGCCCATCCAGGCAAATGGAATGGCATCGTGCAAAACGAACCAGTACTTGGTCGATGGTAGGAAATGGAAGTTGCTGGTTGTTGTAATGGTGAATTGAGCGGTGGTAAACGGCGCAACCGGCACGTTGTTGAAAGCCATGAGTTGAGTACTTGGCTTGTTCAATCCGTTATCTGAGAAAATTCCACCTTCCAGCGTCCCGCCCGTCGTTCCGCCGGCAAAAACGCCAACCAACGAGACAAAGTCTTGCGATGTCGCGTCCGTGGTCATGCCAACCGCTTCCCAGGCCACGGGGCTAAGTGCTTTGGGCTTGTTGTACGATCCGGTGCCCGGCACATTGCTGATGGCGATCGTGTTGGCATTGGCTGCAATGGCGACAGCAATCGAGACAATCGTCAGCGCAAACGACAGTATAAACTTCATGGAGTGTTCCTTCACTGGAATGTTTGTCTGCCAAAAATTTGACGCGATCCACAGGCAGGCAATCTCGACAATGTGCGCCCTCCCGGCACACAGGGCCTGCGACTGTCAACTCGCCGGTGAAAAGCGGTCGGGGGAATCAAGCGTTTTTGGCAACTGGCTTGCATCGCCGCAGATAATAACAATTTTTGAGCAACAGAGTCAAGTGCATTCCTGTCGGCATTCGCTCCAACCACTTCACCACGGACACTATTAAAACTGCTCTTGTCTGCTAACAAAACGGTTGCTACCATCCCGCCGGTTCGTCAGGGTATTTCCCGCACAAGCCCCCTCTTGTGGAATGTGTCTGTTCGCGGCGATTGTTATACTCGGAGGTTTTTTGCCATGTCTCGTGCGACGTGGGCGGTTGGCGTTTCAACTCTCGTGCTGATTCTGCTCACCGGCTGTGCCGACAATCCGATGGTGCTCAAGGGCAAGGTGGCCCAGTACCAACAACAACAGACGGCTCTGCAACGGCAGAACGAGCTGTATCAGACGCGCATTGCCACACTCGACCGCGATAACCAGCAAAAAGAAGCCGCGCTCGCACAGGTCCAGCAGCAGTCCAAGCTGCTGGAAGACCGCCTCACCGCCGTCAACGACCAGCTTCGCACCACGACTTCCCAACTCACACAAACCCAGGGCGACAAGCAGGAGCTCGACACGCGAGCCAAGGCCCTAACCGCCGGGCTGCGGCGGCAAGCGGGCGTCTCCATTACGCCGAACAACAGCTTTCTGCAAACGCTGCCAACGCTTCACTACCCCAACGTCTACGTCCGACGCGACGGCGACGTCATTCGCGTGGAACTGCCCGCCAGCCAGCTTTTCGATCAGGCAACTTCGCGGCTGCGGCCTGGAGCGGAAAACATGATTGCCGACGCGGCGGTCGAAATTCGCCGCAGCTACCCCGACCAACTACTGGGCGTCGAAGGCCACACCGACAACGACCCCGTCGTTGGCGGGCCATACCGCTCGAACCATGAGCTTTCCGCCGCTCGGGCGTTGCAAGTTTACGACACGCTGATCCGCAGCAACCGCTATCGCACCGACCAAGTCTTCGTTGTCGGCGTCGGGCCAAATCGTCCGGTGGTCTCTAATGCCACTCCCGAAGGCAAGCAGCGCAACCGCCGCATCGAGCTTGTCATCTACCCCGAACGCAGGGGTCCGTAGTGGCCGAATGCTTGTAGCGGCTCACTAAATCGCTTAAAATGCAACGCTAATCCCGAATCGGGATTTGCAAAGTGTTTCCACGGTTAGTGCCCGTCCAATATCAACGCTGCCTTTTTAATGATCGCCATCATCGACTACGGCATGGGCAACTTGCGCTCCGTGCAAAAGGGCTTTGAAAAAGTTGGGCACGAGGCCATCGTGACCAGCGATCCGGCCGTCGTGGCGGCGGCAAGCAAGGTCGTCCTGCCGGGCGTGGGGGCGTTTGAAGATGCCATGACGGAGCTTCGCAATCGCGGCATGGTCGAACCGGTGTTGGCGGCCATCGATTCGGGCAAGCCGTTTCTGGGCATCTGCCTCGGACTGCAGTTGCTTTTTGACGTGGGCCACGAAAACGGTCGTCACCAGGGCTTGGGCGTTCTTCGCGGTGAGGTGGTTCGATTTGCCTTGCCCGACGAATATGCCGTGCCGCACATGGGCTGGAACCAGTTGAACGTGGTCCGGAGGCCGCCGATTCTGGAAGGCCTCGGCGAGGGAACCTACGTCTACTTCGTCCACTCGTATTATGTCGTGCCCAAAGATGCCAACGCGATCGCCACGACGACCGACTACGGGCAGGCGTTCTGCTCCATGATCTGGCGCGACAACGTCTTCGCAACGCAGTTCCACCCCGAGAAGAGCCAGACGGAAGGTCTCAAAATCTTGCGGAATTTCGCGGGGCTGAAGTAGGTTCTGCCTGCCGGGCCGAACGATTGCGCTAAAACCGACGAGCAAATTCAAAGTCTCAGGACGACTCCATGCAAAGTGCTCCGCCCGGCGGAACGGACCTACTTCCAATCGCTCCCCATTGGTGTAAAATTACGTTTTCTTATGGGTCGGCCCCGAAGTTTTGAAGGGGAGCTTGAAAAGCGTGGAAATTTGGCCTGCGATTGACCTGCGGGACGGCAAATGCGTCCGCCTTCAGCAGGGTGACTATCAGCGTGAAACCGTCTTCGGCGACGATGTGGCCGCCATTGCCCGGCAATGGGCCGCATTGGGTGCCAAATATCTGCACCTAGTCGATCTGGATGGTGCCCGCGACGGAAAGCCGTCGAACGTGCCTGCCGTTGCTGCCATACTCAAGGCAACGAACTTGGCATGTGAACTGGGGGGAGGCATTCGCAGCGAGGAGAACATCCGCGAACTTCTCGATTTGGGCCTATGCCGCCTTGTAATTGGCACGCTGGCCATTCGCGAGCCGGACTGGTTCCGGCAGATGTGCCGCAAGTTTCCCGACAAACTGGTTCTGGGCATTGACGCTCGTGGCGGAAAAGTGGCTACGCACGGCTGGCTGGAAACGAGCGATATGCTGGCGACCGATCTTGCCCGAGCGTTCAGTAAGGAGCCGATTGCCGCCGTGATCTATACGGATATCGCAACGGACGGCATGTTGGCCGGACCAAACCTGGAAGCGATGGCCGAGATGACCGCCGCCATCGAACTGCCCGTCGTCGCATCGGGCGGAGTGACCACCAAAAACGATGTTGCCCAGCTAGCTGCGGTGCCGATGGCCGGCTGCATCATCGGTCGGGCCTTGTATGAAGGAACTTTGACATTGCCCGACGCCCTTGAAGCGGCTGAAGATCGTGCTGGGGGACGGGCAGCGGGTGATGCGAAGGGACGGGAATGATGGTTCAGCATTACCGCGCATTGGAAGCCTGGC
>JANXOJ010000202.1 GCA_025353625.1 Planctomycetota bacterium
CTCGCGCGAGACGGTCTCGCTCAGGAGCGTCTTGCCGGTTCCCGCTGGGCCGGTTAGGAGGAAGTGGGGGAACGCCTGCTCTTCCGTAGACTTGGTGCGGTCGTGGAAATAAGCGCTGATCGCATTGCGGAGAATACCTACCGCCCGCGATTGGCCGATTACGTGGTCCAGCGTCGGGACGACGTGGCTCTTGTCTTCGTCTGGTATCATGGTTCTATCTCGTAAAGGTGCGGCGCATGCCTGCCCGAACTGGCGCAGGCATGCTGGCAGCCAGCGGTGATTCATGCATGACGCGTGCCCATTCGCACCGTGGCGACTGATTTCGCGAGACTACGCCCGATCTGGCGAGATTATGTCGGCTGAGGTCGGATTACGGCTGGCCCTGGGCGCAACAAAGGTGCGAGAGTGGCAGATAGGCCGGGCCGAGTGGCAGGCGCAGTTGTTCGGCGAACGCCCGGCACAAGGAGTGGATGGTACGGCGGATTGCCTGGCGTATGCAGGCATCGGCGGAAGGCAACCTTCCAAAACGCGCCCCGCAGCGGGCAGCCGAATTGGCAAACGATGCCGATCTTCGCACGACGGCGCCAAGGCCGCCCAGGCAATCGCCGAATCCGTCAGCCACGGGCAAGTTGAAGATCACTTTCCACCCGACCGGAATCAGAACGCTCGCCGATGAGTTGGCCAGCCAATAAATGGAGGATGCCGCATGAGCAGGCCCATTACCGTCGAATCAACGATCCATTTCCATCGCGCCAGCTCGCTGGGATCGTCTGGCCTTCGTCTGCGGCTAGCGCGGCGTTGACTACATCGTCCACCGCTGTCGGGCAAAGCTCTTCCCCGATCGGCTGCCACGGCGATGGGACGGCTTGCCGCGAGAGGCGGAGGTATTCGGGCTGTTCCGCGAATTGTGCCCTCGCGCAATCCGCGACGCAGCCGAGCAACGTAAGATCGATCTACGTGCCGAACGGCGCCCTGTACTGGCCCGTTGTAGGCACTGATCGAGATGGCACCGAGGACCTTGCGAGTCTACTTTTCTGAACCTGTCAACGCGGCACGGGCCAGCTGACGGCCGGATTTGGCGATCTTGGTTTCGGCCGCCGCTACGTAAGTATACGGCCGTCACGTTAGACGTAATCTGACCATCCACTCTGGTACAGTACATGGGCGACGAGGGTCGTTGCCGGGCGGAGACAGAATCTACAGCGGGCAAATTCCCTCCGCACCCCCCTTATTCTCGTCGCTGTCCACAAAGTCAACCATAAATTCAGGTCGCAGTGACCAGAGTGGCTATAAATCCGCATCCAGGCGTGATAACTTAAGACGGATGGGAACAACCCACAAACCCGTCGTTTGGTGTTGTTTGCTAAGGACAGAGGCAGGAATATGTCACAGGCGCAAGCAATCATTCCCAGGAATCCGCGAGTCGGAATGCTTGCTATCGTCCGTAAACGGCGGGCGGTAATCAGCGAAGTGCGGCCATTCGACGGCCAGGATGGGGTGCTCCACCTCATCCGGCTGGACTATAAGGATGATTCCCGGCCGGAAACCGAGGAACTGATCTGGGAACTGGAGCCGGCTCGGAGGCTCCTCGAACCCAATGAGCTTCCTCGCGCCTCGGACCCGCCCATGCCGGCTGAGGATTTCGACGCCCTGATCCGCTCGGCCCGTTGGACCGCCATTTCGCCTTATCTTGACCCGGATGCCGATGGCCCCCTTCAGCGGATGCCGATCTGCTCTCCGTTCCACGGCGCTGTGCAAGTCGAGGATTACCAGTTGATCCCGCTGCTCAAAGCCCTGTAAATGCCGCGGATCAATCTCTTGATCGCAGACGATGTCGGCTTGGGAAAGACGATTGAGGCCGGCTTGATCAAGAGCGAACTATTGATCCGTCGGCGGATTCAGCGAATCCTTGTTCTCACCCCTGCGTCGCTCCGCATTCAGTGGCGTGATGAAATGTGGTCGAAGTTCTCGCTCCGTTTTGACATTATTGATCGCGACTCGACCATGAAGTTGAAGCGGTCCCTGGGTATCGACGCCAATCCGTGGCGATCTTGTTCGAGAATCATCGCATCCTATCATTATTTGAAACAGCCGGACATTCTCGAGCAGTTCCGCTCGGCCTGTCGAACGTCCGAGGACTCGCCACACCTACCCTGGGACTTGCTGGTTGTCGACGAGGTTCACAACCTGATGCCCTCGCCCTTCGGAGAGGATAGCGAGCTTTGCAAGATGCTGCGAACGATCGCGCCGCAGTTCGAGCATCGCTTGTTCCTGACGGCCACGCCGCACAATGGCCACACCCGTTCCTTCTCGGGCCTGCTGGAACTGCTCGACCCTGTGCGGTTCAGCCGTACCGACGAACTGAAGCCGGCCGAGAAGGAGCGTGTTAAGCAGATTGTCATCCGCCGGCTGAAGCGGGAGATCAACGCTCGCACCAATCCACCTCGCTTCTGTACACGGAAGCCTCCCCAGGCGGTAATGCTCAAGTTCTCTCCGGCCGAGCTTCGATTGATCCAGGCAGTCGGCCGACTTCGGGCCAAAGTCCGGTCTGTGATCGCGGGTGAATCGAAGAAGCGTCGGCTCGCCGGTACTTTTGCCATCGAGATCCTTGGTAAACGTCTACTAAGCGGGCCGATCCCATTCGCCGATTCCTGGCGCCGGTGCAAGCTGGGTTTGGCCGAAGAAGAGGCCGCCGCCGACAGCGACGTTGTGGCCGCCGAGAAATCGGTCCGGGAAGATACGGCTGACGATCGCGAATATCAACAGCGTGAAGCAACCGCCTCGGCAGTTATCGGAGCCTGGCTCAAGGCTATCGCTGGTGACCTGCAAACTGAAATTATCGACACTGACAAGGCGATCGCTGGCTTGAGCCTCGACCTCGATCGTGCGGATGTCATCGGGCAGAACCCGTCCGCCGATGCCCGCTTCCAGGAACTATGCAAGCTCATCGACCAACGCTTGCGAGATGGCAGCAACTGGAAGCCTAACGAGCGCTTAGTCATCTTTACCGAGTACAAGACAACGCTGGATTACCTATTGCGGCGACTGCGCCAGAATTACCCCGAGAGTGACGAACGATTCCTCTGCCTCTATGGCGGCATGGACGACGTCCAGCGCGAGCAGATCAAGGAGAAGTTCAACGACTCCGAAGATTCGGTTCGCGTGCTCGTGGCGACCGACGCCGCGTCCGAAGGTCTGAACCTGCAAACAACGGCCCGCTACTTAATGCACTTCGACTGTCCGTGGAACCCGGCGCGTCTTGAGCAACGAAACGGCCGGCTCGATCGTCACGGCCAGTCGCGCGATGTCCAGGTGTTTCACTTCGCAAGCGAAGACGACGCCGATCTAAAGTTCATGGCCCATCTGATCGACAAGGTTGACCAGATCCGCGAAGACCTCGGCGCCGTCGGCGAGCTGCTCGACGAAGCCACCCACCGCCGTTTGATCGATGGCGATGACGCCGAGGCGGTCCAGAGCGACCTCGACCGGCAAATCGAGGCAGTGCGAGGGACCGTTTCTGTGGAAGCCGACAACTCGACCGGCTATGCGTCCAACGGCGATTCCGAACACACCGAGCGATTGGCTGCGCTGGCACGGGAAATCGATTTGGACCCGCGATCCCAGTGCAGCACCCTCGAGACGGCAATGGCCATGTACGCGGGGCGGCCGCAGTTGTCAAAGCCGGACGATCTCGACCGCTACAAGATCCTCAACCCGGGGCTGCTTGGTTGGAGCGACACCATCGACGATACCGTGCGGCGGACGGCCTCCCAAAGCGGGCTTGGCCCCGTTCCCTATCTGGCATTCGGCGCCACGCCCTTCATCGATAACAGCACCGGTCGACCGATCTTCCGGCCACGCATTGATACGATGATGGTGCATCTGGCCCATCCCTTGATGGGCAAGGCGCTCGGTTCTCTCACTCGCCGGCGGTTTCCCGGCCCCCAAGCCGTGTCCCGCTGGACGGTTCGTCTCGGCGAACTGCCCGGCGGTTGCGACGCGATTGTAGTGTTGCATCTCGAGGAATTGGGCGTCAATCAACTCCGGGAAACTTTCCACCACTGGATTCGGACTCTTCAATTGCCCGTCCGCAAAGGTCAGTTGGGCGCTGCGTTGGCCCATGCCCCAGCGATCAGCCTGCGGGGCGCCAAGGAATGCACCGATATTGCGATGCGAGATCGGGCACAAGTCCTCATGGATGACGTCGAACCCGACCTGCAAACTCTGATCAAATCGCTGCGCGGCGAACTGACCGAGAAGCTCCGTGCGCAGCTTCAACTTGACAAAACAGCGGCCAAACAGGTCGAATCGGAGCGTTACCAGAGCCGACAAGGCGAAGTCTCGACACTGATCGCCGAGAATACGCTGGCCAAACTGGAGCGCGACATCGACCGGCTTAAGGCGGAGCGGGGGCAGGGGCGACTGTTCGAGTCGCAACATGCCCTGGACGACCTCGAACGGTCGATCGAGGCGAAGCGGGAGGAACTCGAACGGCGGCGGCAGCATTATGAAGAGGTTCGCGAGCAACTCGCCCGAGAGCGCGAACGGATTCTCAATCGAGTCATCCCCAAGCGTTTCGCATTGGAAGGCGAAGCCCAGGTCTTCCCGGTCTGCGTTGAGATCCGCTTTCCAAAGAAGGGGCGGTGAAGCATGAGCGACGATCGCTTCCAATGGTGGAATAACCTTCTGCACGGCGGCCTATTGCTGGATGCGCAGCGCCTGCGCAATCTTATTCCCGAGGAACCGGAACCGTTGGATGGCTTCAATGAAGACCGCCTTCGCCGGCAGATTACCAGCTTCTTAGACGATCCTGACGAAAAGCGAGGGCAGTTTGTGGCCTTCGTGTTCGAGGCGGTCTGCGGCATGAAACGGCCGTTGGGGGAGTGGTCCTGCGGTTCCGAAGTCTCCACGTCCTGGTCCCGCCGCGCAATCACCGGCGAATCGATTCGTCCTCGCCATGTCTGGATCAGTCCGCACGGCGCCGTGGTCCCTGTCTTCATCGACGACGAAAAACGGCTCGGCATCGGCCGTGGCAAGCGAATTGTCAGCCATGCCCTGCAATGGCTCCGCCAAAGCGAAGAGCAGCTTGCCATCGTCACCAACGGACACCAGTGGCGGCTTCTCTTCGCTGGCCTCGACTACGACGCCTTCTGCGAATGGGACGCCGCCCAGTGGTTTACGGAGGGGCGGGAATCGGACGAATGCCGCGGCCTGCGGGCTCTTTTGTCTCCCCGGCTCTGGACGCCCGCCGGCAAGGGCCAACCCTGCCCGCTGCTCAGTGCGATCAATGAAAGCCGCAAGGGCCAGTCTGACCTGTCGCAGGTTTTGGGCGAGCGAGTGCGGCAGGCGGTTGAACTGCTTGTCCGCGCGCATGCCCCGGTGCTCAACGCCCGTCGAGACAGCATCGTTCCCGAGGACATCTACCGCGCCGGCGTCCGCATGATCATGCGGATGGTTGTTGTGCTTTTTGCCGAGTCTCGCGAAGGGCTACTGCCTCGCGATAACCCTATTTATCACAGCGCATACAGTCTCGGCGGCCTGCGCGATCAATTAGAGCGGACCAGCCGGCACCGGCGCCACAATGGCTTGGCGGCCTATCCGCGCATTCTTTCGCTGTTCCGTTTGATCCATGAGGGATGCAGCCACGAAGCCCTGTTGGTTCCACACTACGGAGGCGAGCTTTTCGCTCCCGCCGACGTGGCCGGCGACGACGGCCTGCATCGCGCCCTGGCCATACTGGAAAACGGCTGCTTCGAGCACGATGTCGTCAACGACGATGAAGTCCGCGAGATCCTTGATCTCCTCACCCGCACGAAAATCAAGATTCGTCAGGGGCGGGTCAATATGATGATGCCGGCGCCGGTCGACTTCTCGCGACTGGACAGCGAATACATCGGCATCCTGTACGAAGGTCTGCTCGACTTCGAGCTGCGGACGGCGCCAATTGACAATCCGATCATCTTCCTCGCCGTCGGCAATCAACCTGCCCTGCCGCTGGCCACGTTGGAAGGGATGGATGACAAGGCCATCAAGAATCTCTTGGAAAAGTTCAAGGACACCTCCTCGGATTCGGAAGATGGCGACGAGAAAGGGGCTGATGAGGAGTCCGAGGCGACCGATGAAGAGGCGGCCGAGCCAGAAGCCGATGAGGCCGCCGAGGAAGAAATCGAGGAGGCCGAAGAAGCGGATGATCTCCCCTCGCCTTCCGGGAGAGGGGCAGGGGGTGAGGGCGGCGACGAAGCGGCGGGCCAGGACTACCGGCACACCACTCGTGCCCGTGCCGAGGCTTGGGCACGCCGCGCCTGCGAGGTCGGCAATCTCGTTACTAAACCGCGCGGCAAACTCACGCCCGAGCGCCGAATGCAGCGCCAGGCAGCCCTCGACCGCAAGGCCCGCCAGATCGTCACGCGTGTGGTATTGCCCGGTGAATGGTATCTGGTCCGTTGGGGCGGCACGCGCAAGGGCTCAGGCACGTTCTACACCCGGCCGCAATTGGCAATCCCCACCGCCCACCGCACCATTCGCCCCTTGGCTTACGATCCGCCGACAACGGCCGACGGCTCGCCCGACCGCGATGCGCCGCTGGAAAAGTGGACGCCCAAGCCGCCGGAAGAAATCCTGAAACTCAAGGTCTGTGACCCCGCCTGTGGCTCCGGATCCTTTCTGTTGGCCACGTTGCGTTTCCTTGCCGAGGCCCTCTATCGATCCCTCCGCCACCACGGCCGCATACGAGACCACGGTGGCCGGGCCGTCATCGATCTGATTGTCGGCCGCGAGGGCGAACCCGCGCTGGCCAGCGAAGCGTTGCCCTGCCGGCCCGAGGACGACGACTTTGAGTTGCGAACCAAGGCCGTGTTGCGGCGCTATATCGTCGAGCGCTGCATCTACGGCGTCGATCTTGACCCGCTGGCTGTCGAGCTCTGCCGCCTCAGCCTGTGGATCGAGACGCTCGACCGGCGTTTGCCGTTCACATTCCTGGAGCATAAGGTCAAGGCAGGCAATTCACTTGTCGGCGCTTGGTTCGACCAATTCCTCCACTATCCGGCGATGGCATGGGATCGAGAGGGTGGAGACAAGAACCATTCCAATGGCGTCCATTACCAGAAGGAACAGTGGACGAAGGCCATCAAGGAGCGTAAGAAACTGGTCAAGGCCGACCTGATTCGATTTATCGACGGCGCCCGGCTGCTCTACAAGGTCGATCTCGCCAGCGTGCAGACAATCCATGACGAGGCGGAAACGGCACTACAGGCAATGCATACCTTGGGAATCCATCAGGCAGAGGAGCGAGCCCAGCGCTACCGCCAAATGCGCCAAGGCGAAGGATTCCGTCGATTGAAAGGGGCCTTCGACCTCTGGTGTGCCCTCTGGTTTTGGCCGGCCGATCGGCTCGACGACGCCCCCTTGCCCACGGAGATGGCCGAAGGTGCCCTTTCCCCAGCGGCGGAAGAAATTGTCCGCACGCTGGCCCGAAAGCTTCGCTTCTTCCACTGGGAACTTGAGTTCCCCGATGTCTTCAACCTACAGTCCCAGGGCTTTGACGTGGTCCTCGGCAATCCGCCCTGGGACATCTCCAAGCCCAGCAGCAAGGAATTCTTCTCGGCCTACGACCCACTCTATCGCAGCTACGGCAAGCAGGAAGCCATCGGCCGACAGACCGGGCGATGCCGCGATCGAGCATCGCTGGCTCGATTACTGCGCCTATTTCAAAGGCATGAGCAATTGGGTCAAATACGCCGGCTTTCCCTTCGGCGACCGCGTTCGCTGGAAGGTCGATGCCGCGACGGGCGAAAAAACGCCGCAACACGATCTGAACCTCGGCGGCGGAGGTGGAAGCAGTTTCGCCAACTCCCAACGCCGCCACGACCGCTGGAAACAAAAGCGTGAGGAGTCGTCTGGCTATGCCGACGCTGACCATACATTCCGGCATCAAGGCTCGGCCGCCGTCAATCTCTATAAGCTCTTCTTGGAGCAGGCCCAGGTCCTTTTGCGCGACGGCGGCCGCCTGGGACTGATCGTGCCATCGGGTTTGTACAGCGACCACGGCACGGGCGCTTTGCGACGGCTTTTCGTCGACCGCTGCCGCTGGGAGTGGCTGTTCGGTTTCGAGAACCGCGACAAAGTCTTCGACATCGATAGTCGATTCAAATTCAACCCGATCATTCTTACCAAGGGCGGGCGAACGGAGTCGATCCGCACCGCCTTCATGCGCCGCCGGCTGGCCGATTGGGAGCAGGCCGAGCGATGGGTAACCGAGTATTCGCGCGATCGCGTAGAGCAGTTCAGCCCGAAGTCGCTGGCGATTTTGGAAATCCAATCTGCCCGCGACCTGGAGGTGCTGACGAAGATTTATTCGAACTCGGTGCTGTTGGGCGACGACGGCCCGGACGGCTGGGGAATCAAATATGCCACCGAGTTTCATATGACGAATGACTCAAAACTTTTCCCGCCGCGGCCGAAGTGGGAGGAGTGGGGCTACCGGCCGGACGAATATAGCCGCTGGATCAAGGGGCCGTGGAAGCCAATCGAGGAGCTTTACGCGGAGTTGGGCGCGCGGCCGCTGGCCGAAGGCGAGACCCGCTGCGCCCAGTCGCCGTATCACAAGCTGCCCATCCCCCGCGCCGACATCCCCGCCGGCGTCATCCTCTCCCGCGAAGCAACGCACTTTATCAGGGAAGCGGAGATTCCAGTCGTTGTTTTCACGGACGCGACTGGCAAGTCCCTAAAGATCAAAGTGGAGAACGACGAGGGGGAGAAGGAGGAGGTCGAGGTTACTGGCCCAGCCGTCGCGCTCCCGCTGTACCAGGGGGTAATGATTTGGCAACTGGACTTCGCTTTCAGCGCGTACGCCAGTGGCGCAGGAAACCGCGCGAACTGGGAGCGCGTGTCATGGGATAGGAAACTGCTCAACCCGCAGTTCCTCCTTGCCACTGTGCTTCTCGGGGCGAGCCCAGACGAGCGGGAGCGATGGGTCTTCCGCGACATTTCCAACGCCACAAACCAGCGGTCCTTCGTATCCGCATTAGTGCCGCGATTTCCAACCGGGAACAAGACTCCAATTCTGTCCCCGGCTGGCGGCAGCGCGGTGCGCGCTGGACTCGCGGGAATTGCTTCGACTCTGGCGTTCGACTGGGCCGTTCGGTGCCGAATGACGGGCACCACGCTGAACTATTTCATTGTCGAGGAATTGAGCCTATTGCGCCGGAGCGCGCTGACCACGCGGATCGGCTTGATGGCAGCGCGACTCAACTGCCCGATGCCCTTGTTTTCTCCCACCTGGCTCCACTTCGCCGGATCGCGATT